>JBATLA010000560.1:0-8003 GCA_049669945.1 Polyangiales bacterium
GCCCGCCCCCGACCTGCGAAGACCGGTGCCAGGCGAAGGCCACACAGCACTACCTGGCCTGCAAGGACGAGGGTGGCGATGAAGACACCTGCGCCGCCGAGGGACGCGGAGTCTTGGCGCATTGCCGTGAAATGAAGTGTGATGAGCCGGCGCCTTGTGAAGCGGAGTGCAAGGCCGCAGCGACCGAGCTGTTCGAATCCTGTGTCGACGAAGGAGGCAGCGAAGAGCGCTGCGCCGAGCACGCCAGGCAAGCCCTAGAGGCATGCGTCGCTGAGAACTGCGAGGACCCAGAGCCGCCGACGTGCGAGGACCGCTGTGAAGGCGCGGCAACCGAGCTGTTCGAAGCTTGTGTCGCGGACGGCGGCGCCGAAGACGATTGCGCGATGCAGGCACGAGAAGCGCTTGCCGTTTGCATCATCGACAATTGTGAGGATCCGCAGCCGCCGACCTGCGAGGATGGATGCGCGGACGCGGGGCGCCAGCTCTACGAGATGTGCGTCGATGCCGGTTGCGATGAAGACCGCTGCGCCAAGATTGCCCGTGAGGCCGTGGCCAAGTGCGAGAGGAAGCACTGCGAACCTGAGCCGCCGGCCTGCGAGGACAAGTGCGGAATGTTGGCGGAGCGCGTCTACGAGGCGTGCACCAGCAAGCTCGACGACGAGGAGCTATGCGGCAAGATCGCCCGTCAGATGCAGAAACACTGCAACGAGTGGTGTGACGACGGCGAGTGCTGTTGCGATGGTCACTGTGATGACGAGGACAGCGACAGCGACAGCGACACGGACAGCGACAGCGACACGGACAGCGACAGCGACACGGACACTGATAAGGACCACTGCGACAAGAAGAACGGTGACTGCAAGTAGCGTCCTCCCAAGCTCGTTGCGAAACCGGTTGACTCGCCTCGGTGCGGCCATGTTAGGCTTCCCGCTTCATTGTTGGGAGGGCTTCCATGGTTCGATTGGTTTCGTTGATTTGCGTGTCGTCGTTTTTTCTAGTGCTCGGTTGCAAGCCGGTCACACAGCCAAGCGACGACGCGCCGGCTGACACCGCTGCGGCGACGGCGCAGAGCGAGCCGCGCACCGGATGGGAACCGCAGAAGACGGCGTACCCGGCGAGCCCGGTGTCCATCGCCAAGACGGAAGATGTCGTCAAAGCCGCGCAGGATGGCGACATGCCGAACATCCTCGTCATCTGGGGCGACGACATCGGGCAGTCGAACATCAGCGCGTACACGATGGGGCTCATGGGCTATCACACGCCCAACATCGACCGCGTCGCGCGCGAAGGGATGATTTTCACCGACTACTACGGTGAGCAGAGCTGCACGGCGGGGCGTTCGAGCTTCATCACCGGGCAGTCGGTGTTTCGGACTGGGTTGTCGAAGGTCGGCATGCCGGGCGCCGACATGGGCCTCTCGAGCGAGGACCCGACCATCGCGGAGGTGCTCAAGCCGCTCGGCTACGCCACGGGGCAGTTCGGCAAGAATCATCTCGGCGACAAGGACGAGTTCCTTCCCACCAATCACGGCTTCGATGAGTTCCTTGGCAACCTCTACCACCTCAACGCCGAGGAGGAGCCCGAGAACCCGGACTACCCGAAGGGCGAGGCATTCAAGAAGCGCTTCTCTCCGCGCGGCGTCATTCACAGCTATGCGGACGGGCGCATCGAGGACACGGGCCCGCTCACCAAGAAGCGGATGGAGGTCATCGACGACGAGACCTGCGATGCGGCGCTTCGCTTCATCGAGGAGCAGCACGCGGCCGGAAAGAAGTTCTTCGTATGGTGGAACGGGACTCGCATGCACTTCCGCACGCACGTGAAGCCGGAGCTTCGCGGGATTTCCGGGCAAAACGAATACTCGGACGGGATGGTCGAGCACGACATGCATGTCGGGAAGCTCCTCGACAAGCTCGACGAGCTCGGCATCACCGACAACACGCTCGTCTTCTACAGCACCGACAACGGGCCCCATTACAACACTTGGCCGGATGCAGCGGCCACACCATTCCGTGGCGAGAAAAACACCAACTGGGAGGGCGGTTGGCGCGTGCCCGCGATGGTGCGCTGGCCGGGCAAGGTTCCGGCTGGCACCGTCTCCAACGAGATCATGGCGCACATGGACTGGCTCCCGACCTTTGCTGCGGCGGCGGGCGCGCCAAACGTCAAGGCAGAGCTCCTCAAGGGCTCCCAGGTGGGCGGGAAGCGCTACAAGGTACATCTCGATGGGTACAACCAGCTCGATACGCTTCTTGGAAACGGGCCGAGCCATCGCGACGAGCTCTTCTACTTCTCGGACGACGGTGATTTGATTTCGATGCGCTTCCGCGATTGGAAGATCGTGTTCATGGAGCAACGCGTGCAAGGGACGCTTCAGGTGTGGGCCGAGCCCTTCGTCTCGCTTCGGCTTCCGAAGCTCTTCAACTTGCGGCGTGACCCGTACGAGCGGGCCGACATCACGTCGAACACCTACTGGGACTGGCTGATCGACCGCGCGTTCGCGGTTTACGGTGCGCAGATGTTGGTTGGGGAGTTCCTAGAGACGTTCAAGGAGTATCCGCCGAGCGGTAAGGCTGCCAGCTTCACGGTTGGCGATGCGCTCGAAGCGCTGCAGACGCCTCGCGCGAACTAGCCCGGAGACGACGATGAAGACACGCGCTGCAGTCGCCCATCAGGCCGGCAAGCCGCTCACGATCGAGACGATCGAGCTCGAAGGCCCACGTGCAGGCGAGGTGCTGATCGAGATGAAGGCGACCGGGATTTGTCACACCGATGCCTACACGCTTTCCGGGGCCGACCCGGAGGGGATCTTCCCTTCCGTGCTCGGGCATGAAGGGGCCGGGGTGGTGGTGGAGGTTGGGCCAGACGTGAAGAGCGTGGCGGTCGGTGACCATGTCATCCCGCTCTACGTTCCGGAATGCCGAAACTGCGACTACTGCACCTCGGGCAAGACCAATCTGTGTCAGGCGATTCGCGAGACGCAGGGCAAGGGCTTGATGCCGGATGCCAGCAGTCGGTTTTCGCTCGGCAAGGACACGCTGTTTCACTACATGGGGACCTCGACGTTCTCGCAGTACACCGTCGTGCCCGAGATCTCCGTGGCGAAGATTCGGCCCGACGCCCCGTTCGACAAGGTCTGCTACATCGGCTGTGGCGTGACGACGGGGATTGGGGCAGTCATCAATACGGCAAAGGTCGAGCCAGGAGCCAACTGCGTGGTCTTCGGGCTTGGCGGCATCGGGCTCAACGTGGTGCAGGGGTGCCGGATTGCAGGCGCCGACAAGATCGTCGGCGTCGACCTCAACCCGGCGCGACGTGAGCTCGCCGAGAAGTTTGGGATGACGCACTTCGTGAACCCGAAAGAGATCCAGGGCGACTTGGTGCCGTACTTGGTCGACCTCACTGGCGGCGGCGCCGACTACAGCTTCGAGTGCATCGGCAGCGTCGAGGTCATGCGTCAAGCGCTCGAGTGCTGCCACAAAGGCTGGGGCGAGAGCGTCATCATCGGCGTGGCCGGCGCAGGCGAGGAAATCGCGACGCGACCCTTCCAGCTGGTGACAGGGCGCGTCTGGCGCGGCACCGCGTTTGGCGGGGCCAAGGGGCGGACCGACGTCCCGAAAATCGTCGACTGGTACATGGACGGGAAGATCAACATCGACGACCTGATTACCCACAAAATGCCGCTCGACGACATCAACAAAGCATTCGACCTCATGCACGAGGGCAAGTCGATCCGTAGCGTCGTGGAGTTCTGAGTGGCTGACGAAGGCATCTTCGTTCACCAGTTCGAGCTCGGACCCTGGGACAATTTCATCTATTTGATTGGGGACAAGGCGACCCGAACCTGCGCCGTGGTGGATCCGGCGTGGGACGCTGACGTCATCTTGGAGGAAGCGGCCAAGCTCGATGTGCGCATCACCGACATCCTCTGCACGCACAGCCACTTCGACCATGTCAATCGTGTCGATGCGCTCGTCGAGAAGACGGACGTGCCGGTGCACATGCTTGGAGAGGAGATCGACTTCTCTCAGTTCCGTTCCGAAAACCTCGAGCGTCACCGTCCTGGCGACGTGCTCACCATCGGCAAGCATCTCGACGTGACCTTCATGCATACGCCTGGCCACACGCCCGGCTCGACGACATACGGCGTCCGCGACGCCATCGTCACAGGCGACACCATGTTCGTGCAGGGTTGCGGCCGCTGCGACTTCGTCGGCGGCGACCCCGAGGTCATGTTCGGCACGCTCAAAGGCCTGGTCGATTCGCTCCCGCGCGACACGCGCATGTACCCCGGGCACAACTACGGCCCCGTGACCGTCTCGACGCTCGACGAGGAGCTCGCGGAGAACCCTTACTTGCAGCATGCCACGGTGACGGACTTCGTGGCGCACCGGATGGAGGGCAAGGTCGCCGGGGCGGAGCTTCCTCCGCCGCCCGACTGGCCTTAGCTCGGACATGCGCTCGTTCGGCGCCGCTAGCTCGATTGTCGTTTGCTTGGCGCTTTGCGTCGCGGGGCTGGCCGGATGCAAGGATCGGCCGAGCGGGACGGATGCGGGCGTGCCCACACTGCCGCCCGACAAGAAGCCCGCAGGCGCCCAGGAGCTCGCCAAGTCGTTTCGCGGCCAGGAGGTTTGGTTCGTCGGAGGGTTCATGTCGCAGCTTTACGATGCGCTGAGCGAGCAGCTCGAAGACGAGATCAACCAGGCGCTTCAGCGGGCGGCGCGGTCGCTCAACATGCATCTGGACTTGCCGGGCGATCGGAGCCTCGACCTCGCACTTGGAGATGCGGTCGCCGAAGCCCTTCCACGAATCGATCTACCGATCGAGGAGGGACGGTTCATGACTTTCTACACGCAGATGCGCGACTTCGACGAGAGGGGCATCGCGTATCGGAACATCTCGCTCGTCTCCGACGCGTTCAACACCTCTCAGAGCGTGGAACACAATGCGGCGGCGATACGGGCGCTTCTCCGGCAGACCGACAAGAAGGTCATCTTGGTGACGCATAGCAAAGGTGGGCTCGACACCTTGCACGCCTTGCTCGGCGCGCCTGAGCTCTGGGCCCGGGTGAGAGGGTGGGTAGCCTTTCAGTCTCCTTTCTACGGTTCGCCCTTGGCCGACTCGACGTCTTCTCCGATGGACGGAGTGCTGTTGCAGGCGCTTGGCGGCGGGGACGCACAAGCGCTCGCAGACCTGAAAGTCAAAACGCGGACGGCGTACATGCAGGCACACAAGAGCGCGATTCGAAAGCTCACCAGGCGCGTACCAGTCGTCGCGGCGTACACGGTATATGAATCAGAAACGACCGTGGCCCGGTTTGCTGGGTCGTTCGCAAGCGGTGTGTTCAGCGCGGATTTGGTCGAGGACATCAGCGCGGCGGTCGCGGTCGAGTACGCCAAGACTCCGACCAAGGTGACACGCGTCGTGCGCGCCTCGGTCAGCGAGGCCATCGACCTCATCGGCCGTCGGGTGACGGAGGCTTCGTCGGCTGCCATGGCCACCATCGGCGTGATGACGCTTCCAAACGCCTATCTCCGCGACATCGCTGGCGTCCCGAACGATGGCTTGGTGCCGAGGGACAGCACCCTGCTGCCAGGGGCGACCCACCGCGAGCTCGCCCGCGGAGACCACGCCAGCCCCGTGATGGATGTCGACCCATTCCGAAATTACTGGACCGCCGAGCAGCGCAACGAGGTGACCCGGGCGCTGATCGAGGAGGTGAGGGGCGGCGCCGGGCCTTAGCAACTGACGTGCCGGCACCGGTAGTCTGGGCCGTTCTTCGGTGCTAATCCACACTACGATGGCGGCGTACATGTACCCAATCAGTCTGGCGGTGTTGTCGGGCTTCGTGATGCTGCTCGAGCGCCTGTTTCCGTGGCGCCCCGAGCAGAAGCAGCTTCGTCCGAAGCTTTGGTCGGACTTCATTCACCTGGTGTTCAACGCGCACTTCCTCGGGCTGTTGCTCGCTGGCTTGGCAAGCACCTGGGTGCTGCCGTACGTCGATCGCTGGCTTGCAGCCGAAGGGCTCACCGACTCGGTGTACCGAAACGCGGCAGTCGATTGGCCGCTCTGGGCACAGATCATCGTGGCCCTGATCTTCGTCGATTTCCTTCAGTGGTGCGTCCACAACATGCTCCACCGCGTCCCGCTATTCTGGGAATTTCACAAGGCGCACCACAGCGTCAAAGACGGTGAGATGGACTGGATCGTCTCGTTCCGTTTCTCGTGGCTCGAAGTCATCATCTACAAGTCGGTGCTTTATCTCCCGTTGGTGTTTCTCGGCTTCCGATGGGAAGCGCTGATGTTCCATGCGATCTTCGGCACGCTCATCGGTCACCTCAATCACGCGAACTTGGACCTCGGGCACGGCTGGTGGCGCTACATCCTGAACAGCCCACGGATGCACCTCTGGCATCACAACTACGACGGCGACGCCAAGACCACCGTCAACTTCGGCATCATCTTCAGTTGCTGGGATTGGATCTTCGGCACCGCGAAGATGCCGGCGGACCCACCTCCGCACATCGGTTTCAAGGGGGTCGAGACCTTCCCGGACAACTTCTTCAGCCAGGAGATCTGGCCCCTGCAGAAGCTCGCGCCCGGCGTGAAGAGCGTCGCGTTTTGGACCGTTGTCGGCGCTCTGGTGATGGCGGGGGCCTGGTACCTGAGCAAACCGCGTGCTCACGGGGTTGAGACGCCGATGCTCGGCGAAGCGGCGGCGGCATCCCAGCCAACCGGTGTGTTTCCTCCAGCCGATGCGTATTCGGAGAGTCCCGCCGCGGCCGAGCTGGCGATGGCATCGTTCGGAAAGTACGCAGTTGATGCTGGGTACCGGCGCCCGGATGCCATGGTTAGCGTCGCCGAGCTCGCGAAGGCACTCGGTTCGCCGACCTTGGTATTGCTCGACGTGCGACCTCGAGACCGCTTCGAAGTTGGTCACATTCCTGGAGCGCGCCGGCTCTACCGAAGTGACTATTCGGGCGGCGGCGAGGTTCCAGGAATGTCGCGGCCCGCTAAGGAGCTCGAGCGACTGTTGCGGGATCTCGGGGTTCGCTCGAACAGCACGGTCGTCGTTTATGGTGACGGAGGCCCGGAGCCCTACCGATTGTGGTGGACGCTTCGAGCGACTGCTGGATTCGAGGCGCGCGTGCTCGACGGAGGGCTGCAAGCTTGGAAAGCCGCGGGCCATTACGTCGCCGGCGGGGAAGGGCTTCGGCCTGAGCCTGGTGACCTGCGCGGGGGTACGCCTCAATCACCGACGGCCGAGCATTGGACGGATGTGTCGGCGTTCATTGCGTCGCATTCGGGAACGAAGCTCATCGATACGCGCAGCGACATCGAGTTTAGCGGAGAAGAGAAGCACCCGAAGGCTGCGCGCGCCGGGCGCATTCCTGGGGCGGTGCACTTGGATTGGGCCGAGGTGCTGCGCCACGAGGATGAAGACCATCGATTGAGGTCGCCCTCGGCGCTGCGCGACTTGTTCGCTGCGCGGGACGTTGAACCGGGCAAGCCGGTCGTCATGTACTGCCAATCCGGAACCCGCTCCGCCGCAGTGTACTACGCGCTCTACCAGTTGGGATTCAGCCCGGATCAAGTGCTCAACTACGACGGCTCCTGGGCCGAGTATAGTCGGCTCGACCTGCCGGCGGAGCCCTGATGCGCGCCGCTGCGCTTGCGCTGCTGGTGTCGGCCTTGCTCTCGGCGATGGCCTTCGCCGAGTCTGAGCGTTCGGTGGAGCCGGCGCCGAGGGTTCATGGGGAGAGCTTCGTGCGCGGCGTGGCCCTGGGACTCTTCGCAAGCGATTCTCACTGGGACTACGGCCCACTCGTCACCGAGATCGCATCGCGCGGGGCGACCGACGTCTTGGTCGTGGTGAACGCATACCAGTCGAACCGGTTCGCCTCGAACATTCGACGCGTTGCCGGAAAGTCGCCGACGGATGCGACCGTCGCGCGAACGCTTCGGCAAGTGCGCCAGGCAGGGATGCGGGCCGCGTTGATGCC
>JBATLA010000561.1:0-3011 GCA_049669945.1 Polyangiales bacterium
TCGCCGCCGATCACTACGAGCGCGCCCTTCCCTTTGTCCCAGATGTCTTTGACCACGGCCTTGGTGGTCAATCTTGCTTTTAGCGGCAGCGGGCGGACGAGCTCGACGTACTGCTCGCCGTGCAAGACGCGGTCGAGCCCGTAGTTCAGTCCGGGAGCCGTGACTCCCTCTTTTGCAAGTCCCAAAAAGGCGTTGACGCCGGGCATGACCGAGTAGGTTGCAAGTGCCTTCATGCCTCCACTGGCGCCCTCGTACACGAGCTTCAGGTCCTGCTCTTCGTTTGGGTCGCTCGCGGCGCCCACGCCGAGCGCATAAAGCGCGAGGTCGTTCTCGTCGTAGCTCGACACGACGTCCGGGTACTTGGCACCAAGCGCTGCGTCGACATCGATGAACTCGTTGCCGCCCTTGCTGGGCCCGGCTTCCACGTTTTGAATGACCGGACCGAGCGACTCCATGAGGGTGCTGAGATGCTCGGTCTCGCTGAAGTCGTTGATTTGTGTCCAGCTCGCCTGCAGAGCCTCCGGCGTCACCTCACGGCCGAGGCGAAACACCTTCCCCTTGGTGCGCTCCCAGCGAAGGCTCGAGTAGAGGCCTCCACCGACTTCGTAGAGCCCGCCGGTCGTGTCGCTCTCTTCGCTGCAGAGATAGGCAACCAGCGGCGACACCCACTCCGGCTTCAACGCGTCGAACACCGCCGGCGGAAGAAGCCCGTCGGTGAGCCGCGAAGCAGCAACCGGCGCAATCGTGTTGACGAGGATGTTCTTGCGCTGACCCTCGAGCGAGAGCGTGTTGGCGAATCCGACCAAGCTCAGCTTGGCGGAGCTGTAGTTGGTCTGGCCAAAGTTGCCGTAGATCCCCGCGGCCGAGGTCGTGAAGATGATCCGGCCATAGCCCTGCTCGTTCATGATCGACCAGGCGGCTTTCGTCACCTTGTACGCGCCGTAGTTGTGGACGCGGAAGATGATGTCCCAGTCCGCGTCTGTCATGTTCTTGAACGACTTGTCGCGAAGGATGCCGGCGTTGTTGACGACGATGTCGACGCGCCCCCAGGCATCCATCGCCGTCTTGACGATGGCCTCGCCGTCTTCGACGGAGTCGTAGTTGGCTACCGCTTCGCCGCCGGCCTGCTTGATCTCGTCAACGACCTTGTCGGCGCTCTCGGAGGACTTCCCATCGCCCGCCTTCGAGCCACCTAGATCGTTGACGACCACCTTGGCGCCGCGCGCCGCCAGAAGAAGCGCGTGCGAGCGGCCGAGCCCTTGCCCTGCCCCCGTGACAATCGCCACACGCCCGTCAAACCTCACGTCTTTGCCCATGGTCCCTCGCTTCAGAAACAATCAGAGCTGACGGTTTATAGCAAATCGAGCGAATGTCAATGCAGCCGAGAGCGGCCCTTTCGCAGTCCGGGAGGTGTCCGCCCTACTTCTTCCAGCGGCTCTCGGTCAGGGTCATCCCCTCGATCGACTTGCGCGGCAGCATCTGTTCGTAGGTCCGCGTGTAGCCCGTCTTGGCAATGCGCCAGACTCCGTCGTCGCCCTTGCGGTACTCGTCGTCATAGAAGGCGGCGCCGTGGATCATCATGTCGAACCCGGTGTCGATGACGGTGTCCTGAAGACACCAGCGCCCCGTGGCAGTGTGCTCGTCGACGAGCTCGATCTCCGGCTGACTCACCGCGTGACAGGAGTGGAACGTGTCGGCGCCCATCGCCCCTTGGAGGAATTGCATGATGGCGTCCCGGTTCTCGAACGAGAACTTGCCGCCGCTGTACGCCGCCTTCGCGTCCTCGGTGAAGCACTCGCGAAGCTCATCCCACTGTTTGGTATCGAGGCAACGCTGGTACTTGTGCTTGAGGCGCTTGATCGCCTCGAGGTCTCGCCATTCGATGTCGGCCATGGGACGAATCTACTCGCAAACCCTCTGCCCGGCTTCCCTTTTCGGGCCCCCCATGGCATCTACGCCACTCTAACGGGTGAGGGCGTGATGGTTGAGACTTTGAGGAAGATCAGTTGGGTTCCACTCGCCACGCTCGCGGTGTTGGCCATCGGCACCGTCGGCTGCGGCAAGAGCAAGACGATGAAGGGCGCCGAAGTCGGAGGCGCCGGCCTTGGCTGCTACGAGTACAGAACCAAGGACAAGACCTTCAAACACATGAGCCAGCAGGCCAGCGTCGAAACCAGGTGGTACGACGAGTGGACCTCGAAGCACGGGAAGACACTTCCAGAGCAGCTACCCCCGCCCGACCACTGGATGCACCCTAAGCTCTCGAGCAAGTACGCCGCGACGATGCACGAAAACAGCTTCGCGACCGACGTCAGCACCGAGCCGGGGCCGATCCCCAACGAGGTGAAGGTGGAGTACTTCCACGTGCTCGAAAAGGGCACGAAGCTCTCGGGAATGTCGCCTTTCTACACCTTTCTCGATGACCACACAGTCGTGACAATCTCGTTTGGGCGCGACTCCGCGATGCTGCTGATCGTCGACATCAGGGGCGACGCCAAAGTTCTCGACTACGTCGCGCTCCCGGGCCGCGGCAGCAAGGCTCTCGAGCTCGCGAAGAAGTCCGCGCGCATGGCGATGTTCCGAGACACCTCGGGCGGAGCGTACTCGTATCTAGACACGCGAAGCGACGTGTACGTGCCCGGTGCTGACAACACGGTGATTCGCATCCCTATCCGCGATCACCGAATCGATCGAGACCGGATGGTCGTGCTCGACCTCGATCGCGAAATCGAGAAAGGAAACTGGATCGACCATGCGATGGGCCATCCGGAAAACCACCTGACGGCACTGATGCCCGACGCGGAAGGCCGCGTCTGGTTCACGTCGAAGTTCGGGGTCGTGGGAATCATCCATGTCGATGACCCCGGGCATTGCCCGCCGGTCTATACGACCTCGATCGCGCACTTCGCGTTCAGCGACAAGCTCCATCACTACTATGGCGATCACATGCCCGAGGGGGCAGAGGAGTTCATCGCTGAGCTCAAGCAGTCCGAAAGAGACGGGACTCTGGT
>JBATLA010000562.1:0-1884 GCA_049669945.1 Polyangiales bacterium
TCGGCAGGATGCGCTCGACGAAGACATTCTTGGTGAGCACGATCTCTTCGCCGGCAGGCGAGCGCATCGCTTGGAAGATCTTGCGCGCGGGTTCGGCCCATTCCTCCCAACCGGCGATGGGCCGGACGATGGCTTCCATGTAAGCGATGCCTTTGACCTGTTCAGGGTGGCGATGGGCCCAGTGGAACCCAAGCCCCGAGCCCCAATCGTGGATCACCAGGAACACGGGCCGGTCGCCAACGACGGCGTCGAACCAGGCATCGAGGTAGCGCCGGTGATCGACAAACGTGTAGCCCGACGAGCTCTCGCCCGAATCGCCCATGCCAATGAGGTCGGGCGCAAGGCAGCGCGCCACCGGCGCGACCTCCTTGATCACGTTGCGCCAGAGGTACGAGGACGTCGGGTTGCCGTGGAGGAACACCACGACGGGGCCCTGCCCACCGGTGTCAACATAGGACATGGCGCTGTCTTCGACGGCAACGCACTCTCTAGGGTGTGGGTCCTCTGCGGAAATCGTGCTCACTGGGTCGGTTCCTTGACGATCACCACCTTGAACTCGTCGATGCCGTGAACATTTGTCGAGATGTTCGTGGTGGAGGTATTGGTGTTGCTCCGGGTATAGCCGAGCGTGATGGGGCCACCACCTGCCGAGAAGTCGAGTCCGTCGGGCGTAAAGTCCGCGGGTGTAATCCCGCAAATACTGTTCGTGCGCCACGTCGTGTTGTTGAACGAGGTTTCCGCTCCGCGTGCGAAGTAGCGAGTCCCATCTTGCTCGACGTAGAACGCCCAGCCAACAGCGGCGCCGGAAAACGCGGGTTCGATTACGCGTTGAGACTCGGAGTAGTCGATGAAGGCGATCGCGCCCTCCTGGCTGGGGTCATAGGTCAGGCTCGACTCGTGATACACGACCAAGGAGCAACTCATGTTCTGGCAGCCCGTGGCTGGTTGGATGGCGTGGGTCATCTGGCGGAAGGGGCCGCCATCTGTCCCGCCCGAGGCTTGGCGCGCGGCCTCTTGCTCGATGCTGGATCCGTCCGTCTGCGATACGAACGCGATGTCCCAGTCTCCGTCGAGAAACTCGGAATCGACCAGCTCGAGCGCGCCCTCAACCGCCTCGCAGGTGACATCGAAGTTGCATTCGGGGCCGCCGCCGGGGCTGAGGTCACCGGCGCTCAGCTTGGCCCAGTTGGTCGACTGCTGGACCGCGCCGCTGAGCTCGATGCAGCCGCCTTCCGAGAAGGTGGCGGTAATCGTCGAGTCGTCTCCCGGTAACTCGAAGCCGGGGCAGGGCCCCATGCGGTCCACGCTCACCGCGCTGTTGTCGCCGCTATGCATTACGAGCGTGCCGCCTGAAGGCACCCCGTCACCGTCGAGCGTGATCGACGGGGGGGGCTGCGCATAGTCGTTGATCGTGTAGATCCTGTTTCCGAGCTTTGCGACCGCGAGCGGCGCGATCGAGTCGTTTGGAGGGACCAAGATGTCGAAGCAGCCAAGTGCAAGGCTCAGGGCGCCGTCCGATATCGTGAGTTGGTCGTCATTCAGCTGTTTGCCGATCTGGACCCCGATGTCCCCGAGTCCGAAGACCGCCACCAACGCCGCGAAGCTTCCGGCGATCGTTGCGTCGCCGGTGAGGCCCGTGGGGCCCAGGTCCACGATCACATCCAGCTGGACGCCTGCGATCGAGGTCGTGACTTCTTCGATGTCAATCGTGACGGTTCCCGAGACGGCGCCGGGCGAGAGAGGCGAACCCTGGCAGTCTGTCAGGGTCAACAGGAGTTGATCGCCCGAGCCCCAGCCGGACGGAAGCCCGGGTGGCAGCACAAGGTCTGCCTGGCCGGTCGCGCAGAAGCCGGGCAAGACGTCCTTGGGCGCGACGCCTTGGAC
>JBATLA010000563.1:0-5560 GCA_049669945.1 Polyangiales bacterium
CGCATCAACCAGTTCCGCTGGGAGTGCCAATGCCTGCCGCCGCTCATGCGATGGACAGACGGCGAGAGCTGCACCGACAGCAACGCCGAGTACGACAGCACGAACGGGGTGCACGCGAGCTTCTCCGCCATGCCGTGCGGCAGCGGTGCGCGCGCGCAAAACGAGTGCCCCGGGTGGCCGTCCAACGACCACGTGGTGACTGGATGCCTCCAAGCGATGTGGGACGAGGGGCCCGAAGATGGCAACCCCGACACCGTGAATGGGCACTACGAATCGATGGCCACGAGCACGTACACCCGGGTGGCGTGCGGCTTCTACACGACGCCCTCGGGGGATGTGTGGGGCGTGCAGAATTTCGATTGAGGGGGACGCATGCGCTTGTTGATCACGATGATTGGACTCTGCTCGTTGGCCGTCGGCTGCGGCGATTCGCCGTTCTGGAACGACGGCCCGGGAAGCTCCACGGGCGGAACGAGCAGTACACCGGGGGATCCCCGCTTTGTCGCGGACTGTAGCGGCGGACCACTCGGGGCTCCCATCGCCAACTGCCAACCCGAGGTGCTGCCGAGCTCGGCTGACCCGTACGCGGACTGCGTGAACCGAATCAACCAACTCCGATGGGAGTGCCAATGTCTGCCGCCGCTTCAGCGTTGGACGGAGGCAGAGGACTGCGCCGACCAGCACTCGGAGTACGACAGCACGCGCGCCGCACACTCGGGCTTTCGAGACGACATCTGCTCTCCTCGTGGCTGGGCGCAAAACGAATGCCCGGGCTGGGGATCGACGGAGCACGTCATCGAGGGGTGCCTACAAGCGATGTGGGACGAGGGCCCCGGCGAGGACTTTCAAGTCCACGGACACTACATCAACATGACGAACACTTCGTACTCGATGGTCGCGTGCGGGTTCTACGAGACCGGCGACGGCCGCTTCTGGTCGGTCCAGAACTTCCAGTAGCCGACCGAGCTACTCCTCGGGCGGCGTCCACGCGGTCGCGGCGAGGTCGCCTTCCTCGAAGCCGAGCCAGATCCTGAGCTGCTTCATCATGAAGTCGGTTCCCTCTCGGGACGAGAGGTCGACGCGATACGTGTTGATGTAGCGGACGCTCTCCTGAAGCCACATATCCCAAGCTTCCTTCGAGACCTTCTCGTAGACGAGCTGCCCCACGTCGTTCGGGAACGGCGGCCGCGTAAGCCCGGGGAGCTCCTTGTCGAGCTTGATGCAGTGGACGAGACGATTGGGGTCGGCTTCAGGCATGGCTGAGGCCGTATCTAGCACTGGCGGGGTCGGTGGCTAGCCCAGAATACGGAAGAAAGACCGGAGCATTTGGTAGGTGAGCCCCCAGACGACCCGGCCATCAACGTCATACGCGGGGAAGTCGATCTGCGTGCCGTGCCACTGATACGGGCGGACGGTGTCCGCCTCTCCACGATAGAGCGGCACCAACGGGGTCCAGAGCGCCTCGGCCACTTCCTTCTCGTCGGCGCGAATCGGGGACTCCTGGTGCACCTCGAACACGAACGGACGAATGACCGTCTCCTGCGGCTTGCCGCGGGCGATTGCTTGAAGATCGTCCAACTGCCCGATGTGATCGGCTTCGGCGAACAAGTCGAGCCCGACCTCTTCCCGCGTCTCGCGAATCGCGGTTTCCAAGAGTGAAGCGTCCTCGCTTTGTTGCCGCCCACCCGGAAAAGCCATGTGCCCCGACCAGGGGTCGCGCGGATGCTCCGCCCGCCGGATGAACAACACCTCCGGTCCCACGGCGCCGTCACGCAACAACATCGCGACGGCAGCCCACTTCTCGTGCTCCGCAAGCTCATGAGCGGCGCGCGCCTCGAGGACGTCTCGAACATCGGGTAGGTCAATGGACGTCACCCTGTTCGGCTAGCACATCTAGTTACATCCGACCCGCCCAAGAGCATGGGGGTGGGCGGGTGGCGTAACCAAACCGCTCAATCGACGATTTCGTAGTGGAAATCTTCGATGACGGGGTTGGCCAGGAGCTTTTCGCACATCGATTGGATGTGGCTCTCCGCGTTCGCGCGGTCGTTGCCGTCGAGCTCCAGCTCGATGAGCGTTCCTACGCGCGCGGACTTCACCTCTTCGAATCCAAGCGAGCCCAAGGAGCGGCGGACGGCGTCGCCCTGCGGGTCGAGGACCTCGCGCTTGAGCGTGACGAAGATGTTCGCTTTCATGGTGCTCCTAGGCCCAGGTTCTTGGCGATGCGGGGCAGCGGATCGTTCTCGTCCGGGGCGAACGCTGTGCCGCGGATCTCGTCGCATGCTTGAATGTATCGACGCGACGCCTCGACACGCACCTCGTCGGGTATCGTCGGAATCGTCCCCTCGCCCGTGTAACCATTGCTGGCGAGCCAACGGCGCACGTACTCCTTGTCGAAGCTCTCGGGATCTTCGCCGGCCTCGAATCGCGCCTGGTAGCTGTTGGCGTACCAGAACCTGGAGGAGTCCGGCGTGTGAATCTCGTCGATGACCACGATCTTGCCGTCCGGGGTCTTTCCGAACTCGTACTTGGTATCGACGAGGATCAGCCCTCGCTCCGCGCAGACCTTCTGACCATGCGCGAAGAGCGCCATCGCGTAGCCGGCAGCCTCATCGAAGTCCTCCGCGGTGATGCGGCCCATCGCGAGGATCTCTTCGCGCGAGGCGGACACGTCGTGTTCGCCCTTCTCGGCCTTCGTGCTCGGCGTGAGGATCGCATCGGGGAGCTTCTGATGCTTCTTCAAGCCGTCGGGAAGCTCATGGCCGCAGAAGACGCGGACGCCCTTGTCGTAGTGAGTCCAAATGCTGGTCGAGGTGACCCCGGTGATGTAGGACCGCACGACCATCTCGACCGGAAGCGGCTCGCATTCGATGCCAACCATGACGTTCGGGTCGGGCACGTCGATGACGTGGTTCGGCACGATCCCCTTGGTCTCCTCGAACCACCACGCGGCCAAGCCGTTGAGCACCTGCCCCTTGTAAGGAAGCGTGCCGAGAACGCGGTCGAACGCGCTGATGCGATCGGTGACCACGATGTAGCGCTTGCCATCCGCGATGTAGCAGTCGCGGACCTTGCCCTCGTACTTGTGGCCGAGGGATTCGAAGTTGGTTGCCTTCAGGGTTCTCCAGAGGCCTCCGTGCAGCGTGTCCTGCGACACCGTCATCTCATGCTCCTTCCAAGACGCGATCGATGATCGTGTCTACATGGGTAAGCGCGTGATTCAAGTCGAACTCGCGCTCGATTTCGTCTTCCGACAAGTGTTTCCGAATCTCCGCATCCTGTTGGAGGAGCGCCCGGAACTCGCCCTCCCCTTCGAATGCCTGCATGGCGTTGCGCTGCACGAGCACATACGCCTCTTGGCGGCCGAGCCCCTGTCCAACCAACGCGAGGAGAATGCCCTCGCTGGCCCAAAGGCCGCCGGTCTGGTCGAGGTTTTGGCGGAGCCTCTCGGGGTACACGACCAAATCCGCGATCACCATGCGCACGCGATCGAGCATGAACGCAAGGGTCGCGGTGGCGTCGGGCATCATCATGCGCTCGACCGAGGAGTGGCTGATGTCGCGTTCGTGCCAAAGCGCCACGTTCTCGAGCCCGGGAACGACCGCCGCGCGAACCACTCGGCCGAGGCCGCAGAGGTTCTCTGTCAGCACGGGGTTCCGCTTGTGCGGCATCGCGCTCGATCCCTTCTGACCCTTCTTGAAGTGCTCTTCCGCCTCGCCAACCTCAGTGCGCTGCCAGTGGCGAACGTTGGTGGAGAACCGCTCGATGCCTGCAGCGATGACGCCGAGAACCGAAAGATAGGCTGCGTGCCGATCCCGCGCGACGACCTGCGTTGATGCCGACTCCGGACGGAGCCCGAGCGAGCCGAGCGCCTCGGCTTCGATGGCCGGCGTCAAATGGGCGTACGTGCCGACGGCGCCGGCAATCTTTCCGACCGCAATGTCTTCACGGACTGTGATCAGCCGCTGTCGGTCGCGCGCGAGCTCCGCGTAGTGGCCCGCGAGAATCAAGCCAAACGTGACCGGCTCGGCGTGAATGCCGTGCGAGCGACCGATCGCCGGGGTGCGGCGATGTTCCTCGATACGGCCGCGCATGGCTTCGAGCACCGCGTCCATGCGAATCAAGAGCAGGTCGGCCGCCTCCACCAAGAGCAGGGCCAGGGACGAGTCGAGCACGTCCGAGGAGGTCATCCCGCGGTGCAGCCAGCGGGCGGGCTCCCCGGCGAGGCCTTCCACGTGCGTCAAAAAGGCGATGACGTCGTGGCGGGTCACCTTCTCGATTTCATCGATCGCGTCCGGATCGAGCTGCGCTCGAAACGGGCCTACTTTGTCGGCGGTTCCCGCAGGAACCAGGCCTGCGCTTTCCATCGCGCGGCAAGCCGCAACCTCGATGTCGAACCAGGTCTCATACTTGCGTTTCGGGGACCAGAGGTCTTGGAATTCAGGGGGGGTATAACGTGGAATCATTGTTGCGCGGCGAAGCTAGCAGACCCGCCGCCTCGGTGCGACCGTGGCTCCCAGCTCGGACCCCGGTCGTGATTAAATGTGGAAGTTCCAGGCTTTGCGGACTTCGATGCGGGGCATCGCGTAGCGATCGACGTAGGCTCGGTGCGCTGGGTCGACGATGTATTGCTCGACGTGCTCCATCGATTCGAACCGGACGACGATGCTGATGTCCCAGCTCGCTTGGGACGCTTCGTCGGCGGGAACCCCGACGGAGACGCTGCGGACCTGTGGAAGCGCGCTCAGGTCAGCTCGGGTTCGCTCGGCGAACTCGGCGCGCGCAGCGTCGTTGCAGTATTCGTCCTTCAACTTGAACAATACGATTCGTTCGATCATCGCCTTACCCGATTCCTGCTAACCCGCAGCCGATTCCAGCCAAGTGGGGCACGGCCGCGCCAAACATCGCCGCTTCTGTGGAGCTGGCGTTCCCGTCGAGGCTGCGCTTGTAGACGCCCTGCGCAATGGCAGCCAGGCGGAAGATCGAAAACGCCTTGTAGTAGTTCAAGTCCGGAACGCCATCGCGGCCGACCAGGTCGCAGTATCTCGAGACGAAAGCGTCTTCGGCCGGGATGCCTGTCTTTTCGAAGTCCACTCCTGCCAGGCCGCCGATCTTCGGAAGCATCACGTCGTAGAGCATGCAAGCGTACGCCAAGTCCGAAAGCGGATGGCCGAGCGTGGAGAGCTCCCAGTCGATCACCGCGAGTGCCCGAGGCTCGGTCGGGTGGAAGATGATGTTGTCGAGCCGGTAGTCGCCGTGTACCAGCGCGGTGGCCTCGTCGTCGGGGATGTTGGCAGGCAGCCATTCGATCAAAGTGTTCATCGCCGCGATGTCGGAGGTCTGAGATGCCAGGTACTGCTTGGTCCAGCGCTTCACCTGTCGCGCGACGTAAGAGTCGGGGCGGCCGTAGTCTGAGAGGCCCGAGGCGTCGAGATCGACCCGGTGAATCGCGGACAGGACACGGGCAAGCTCTTCATAGATCGCGCGCCGCTCCGTCGGCTCGAGCTCGGGGAGCTGCACGTTCCAGAAGATCCGTCCTTGAACGTACTCCATGACGAAG
>JBATLA010000564.1:0-3900 GCA_049669945.1 Polyangiales bacterium
CGCTGGCGCTCGCCGTGCTGAGCTACGACGGCCGGGTGTTCTGGGGCTTCAACTCGGACTGGGATGCGCTTCCAGACGTGCACAACTTGGTCGAGGGAATCGGCGAGCAGTTCGAAGAGCTGCACGCGATCGCGGCTCCCGCATGATCAGTCGCCATTTCATTGCGCGGGACAGGCCTCGTCAAGGCCAAGGGAGAAGTCGTCCAGGAGCACGGTTCGGGGTGGCTCGAACGTCTCGTAAGGGTCGTCGGATGGTCGGACGGCAAAGCGCACCAAGAACCAACGCTCGGCCCATGTGGGAGGCAGACAAACCGCGTTGCGGCGCCAACCGCCCCCTTGCGGAAGCTCCTGGTTCAGCCAACCCGCCTGGCAGAAATCCTCGTTGGTGCACTCGGGGATGACGTTCGGGTAGACCCCGAACGTCCAAAACACCCCGAGGCCCGGGTCTTGAGGCACGTTCGAATGGAACACCAGTTGGGGGCCCCGGTTTTCTTCGGGTTTCGGGATCCAAACCAGAGTCCGGGCGGTGAGTCGCGACTGGTTGCTAGCGTAGCGAAGCTCGAGCACGCCGGGGCCGGGTGGCCGTGCGCGCTCCGGGTCGTCGACGACAGTCACCGCGCTCCCCTCCTCGACGGCGATGCCCACGCCGGGCCATCGGTTGGGAGCGGAGTCGAAGCTCGGGTCGAATAGGTCTTCTGATTCGCCACAACGCGGATCCGAGATGATCTCGACGTTGTCGACGATGAGCTCCGCTGTGTCTTCGGCGCGGGCGTACTGCTCCATGAACGTCAGCTCGTGGACGCCGCCATGCGTCCAAGGTGGAAGACAGTAGGTGTGCGTCTTTCCCGTGCCGTCGCCGACCAGCTTGTCGAATGGCTCGAACTCGGTCAGAAGAACCGGGTGGGTCCCGAGACTGACGAAGAAGACGGAGGACGCCTTCCACCAAAACCTGAGTGCAGGAGACGGATTTGCCTCGCTAGGCAGCGGGACCGACACATGAGTGTACACCCCCGCGCGTTTTCCGACGCCCGCGGGTTTGTATAGGCGCGCGCCGCTAGAACCCGATTCGCCCACGTCCGGCTCGAGCGAGAACTCCGGGGTGCCAGCGCCACTGCCTGAGCGTAGGTCCTTGTAGAAGTGCCAACCCTCCTCACCGATGTTGGCCTCGCCGTTGGTTGCCGATCCTGGCTCCGGACACTCGCCGGGGTAGGCCACAGCGATCTCGAACGAGTCGACGGAGAACTCGCTCTCAGGGGTCGTCAGGCAATCCAGCGGAGGCTCGGTTGCTGCGACCTGAAACTTTACCGGCCCGCCGTAGGCCGCTTCGCCCAAACAGAACCGACTAACGGCCCAAGCGCGTTGACGTGGTATGAGGCGCCGGCGAGCTCGTCCGTATCCCACCTCGATACCCGGACCACCTTCTTGGCGATACAGCATGTTGACTACGAAAGGTTCGGCGTCCTCGTACCTTGGCATGTCTACGATCTGCGAAACCGCACTGGCCTCGCAGGTCACGCCACGCGTGAAGGATGCGATGCCTTCTCCGCTCAACGTGGCGGCAAGCGGTGAAACGGTCGCCCCATTGACCGACGACCAGGCGTCCGGATCGGTGAACTCGGAGTCGACGAGCCCACCGCCCCACTTGCAGGGATTTCCCTCGTACCCTGGGACGCATTCACATTGGGCGGTGTCTTTAGTGACCTTGCAGGTCTGATGGTCGCCACATTCCTCGGCGCAAAAAGGCCAGCAGATGCCATCGGCCTCGGCGAACCCCTCCGCGCAGGCCGCGGTCCTTCCACAGCCCGGAGAGAGCAACGCAAGTGCAAAAAGCCAGAAGGTGGCTCGAAGGTGCACCACGCAACGCTGCCCGAGCCGCTCATTTCTTTCAAGGGCTGGGTTGCGTGGCGAGCCAATAGCGCAGATAGTCGTGGGTGATGCGATGGATGGTGTTCATCGCCGGGCTTGGGCTTGCGGCCGGTGCGTGCCGATCCGCCCAGTGCGCGGAGGGAATCGCTACGGTCGAGGGGACCTGCGTGCCGGAGGGTGGCAACTGCGGACCCTGCGGGGACCATGAGTACTGCGAAGCGAGCGTCGTACCGAACGAATGCCTGTGCGCCCCTGGCTATGAAGGGAGCCCATGCGAGTTCGCGGGGCTCATCCGCAATTCGGATTTCGATGAGGTTGGTGATACCAGCTGGTTCGAGGAAACCGTCAAGGGCGCAGGCGTCAACGCAGTGGCAATCGGTGTAGACGAAGGCGATCTGGGTGTGGCGATCTTGCCCGGGAGTGCTCTTTGCGACGCGGCCAGCCTCACGCAGATCGTGAACATGCCGAGCTATGATGCCGCAGCAGAGCGCCATGTCGTCGAGGTCACGTACACGGCCGACGTCGTACACGGCCTGGCGATCGGCTTCGGCCGCGTATGGAAACGCTTACCGCCAACGGGTCCGAACGCCTGGGCTTCCAAGACCTCGTGTCTTGGCGAAGGCGCCTACGGCGAGGGTCCCGGTGGGAGTGAGGTTCGGGTTCGCTTTTCGGCTTCAGAGCAGCTCGACGAATGTTTCTTCGCGGCGCCAGCCATCCCCGAGGGGAGAATCGAGGTTACGCGTTTCGACATTCGACCGGCGAAGGACGGCGAGTGTCTCGCGTTCGGCCAAGTGCGAAACGGGGAGGCTCTCCCCGAGGCAGGCGGATGGCGCTTTGAAACGGAGAACAGCATCGCCGGCGCCATCGTCGCGGGTGTTGGGGAGAACGGAGCCAGCGGCGCGCGACTCCGTCGCGAGGCGAGTACGAGTGGACGAGCGACGATGACGACAGAGCTCTCCGTTCCACTTCCGAGAGAGGGTGAGCCCCCTGCGCTTCGGTTCTGGTGGGAGGGGTCGCCCCAGCAGCTATTCGAGGTCGAGCTCGGTACGCAGGGTGAGCCTGAAGAGCCCGAAGTGGTGTCTGAAGATGAAGAGCTCGATTGGCTCGAACGTGAAGGCCGCCGCGGCCGGCAATTGGCGACGCTGGTGGGGACGGGAGCGGGTCTCCGCCACACCTATTGCCTGCCTCCGTGGACACACGGCAACGTGTTGGACCTTTCGTTCTCGCTCACCGAAGGTGATCCGTCGAAGCTGACTCAGCTCGTGATAGACGAGGTCGAGATCATCACGGATGAAGGTTGCGGCAACAACGCGGAATTGTTGGACCCCGGATTCGACTACGCGCCCAACTTTTGGTCTGGCACGAAGCTCGGCTCGGACTCGGCAGAGGTCGTCTTGGTCGACGAGTCGGGAAACGGACGACTCGAGCTCGCGTATTGGGGGGCTCAAATAGACGTAGGAATGGAAATGTACGTTCTGGTGCCCAATAGCAGCGAAAGCGGTGGGCCTGTGCTGACCTTCTCGTCCAGGGCACCGACCAGCCTTTCGGCGGACGTCGAATGGATTCTCGGGCGCAACGAGTTCCCTCGAAAGGAGATCGAGCCGCTCGACGAATGGAAGGAGAACGAAGTATGCCTCCCGCCCGAGTGGTCCGACCGTTGGTATCGCGTTCAAGTGAGAGCGACCGGAACGGACGACTCTCCTGGCGATCGGGAAGAGGTTCGGCTGGACGACTTCTCGCTTGGCACTTCGCCCAACTGTCGCCGCGACTAACGTCGGCCCCGGCGTGCGACGAGCGCCCCCATTCCCAGCAGGCTCAGCCAGCCGGGCCAATCCCCGAGCCGAGCGTACAGCGTCTGTCCCTCCAACATGTGCACCGTGACCCGGAGAGAATCGCGCTGCAGGACCGGAGCTTTGGCAACGACTCTTCCAGCGGGGTCGACCACCGCCGTGACTCCAGTGTTGGTTGCGCGGACGAGGTAGCGCCGGTGCTCGACGGCGCGAAGTTGGGCCAGCCGCAGATGGATCCACGTCGC
>JBATLA010000565.1:0-4206 GCA_049669945.1 Polyangiales bacterium
GCCCCCTGCCCGGTCGTCGCAGACGAGGCGCCCGACATCCGGCGGGCCATCCGACACCTCCAACGAGGTCGCGGCTGCGAGTGCGTCTCGATCGAGGCCGGCCCCTCCACCGCGCGCGAGCTCTACGAACGCCCGATGGCCGTGAAAGAGCTGCTCCTCTCGGTGTACCTAGATCCGGTCCTCGATCCCCGCGCCCAGGGCGATCCGCTCGTCGACCTCTCGACCGTGCGGGCCATCTTCCGCACTGAGACCTCGACGACGCATCGAGATGCGGGCCAACACTGGAGCTTTTACCGCTTGCGTCGCTAGCGTGCAGCCGCGCATGCATGTAGCATCCGCACCGCTGACATGAGGTCACTCACTCACAAGATTCCGCGAAACGCATCACTGCTCGTCGTCCTGATAGTGTTGATCCTCGTCTCTCCCCTCGTCTCGGAGGAAAGCGGCTGGTTCCTCGGTGAGCTGATGTTCGACGCCATTCTGTTGGCGGGCGTCTACTCGGCAGCGGACGATCGGCATCGGTGGCCGTTTCTGGTGCTCACTGCCGTGACGCTTGCCGTCCGATGGGGTGAGCTTCTCTTGGGAATTCGAGGCTTCAACACCGGCGCGCTGACCCTGACGCTCGCGTGGCTTGTCTACGCGATCACAATCATCGTTGGGGACCTCTTTCGTCGCCGCGAAGTCACCGTCGACACCATCTTGGGCGCCATGGTGACCTACCTGCTCATTGCCGTGGCGTTCATGTTCGTCTTCCAACTCCTCGAGATCGTGAGTCCGGGCGCACTCTCCGGCATCCCAGAGGAGGCGCGCCAAAGCCGCGCGCGCCTCGTCGACGGGCTGATGTATTTCAGTCTGGTTTGCCTCACTACGATGGGGTACGGCGACATCGTGCCGGTGTCTGGATTGGCGCGACCGCTCGCGGTGCTCGAAGGGGTGATCGGCCAGCTCTACCTGGCCGTGATGATTGCGCGCCTCGTCGGCCTGCACATCGCCGAACAGAGCATGCCACGCGACTAGGTCACGCGGAGGCAGGCGGCGCCGTCGTGGCGCCGCTGGGGTTCGCCCGCGCCTTGAAGAAGATCGCGTAGAACGTCGGCACGACGATCATCGTGAGCACCGTGGCCACCAGCAATCCGCCTACAATCGTGACTGCCATCGCGACGTAGAACGCATCGGTGAAAAGCGGAATCATGCCGAGAACCGTGGTCGCCGCAGCCATCGCAACGGGACGCAATCGGCTCACGCCGCCGTCGAGAACCGCGTCATAGGTTGGCTTCCCATTGCGAACCTGCAGGTCCATTTCGTCGACGAGCACGATGGCGTTCTTGATCAGCATCCCGGACAAGCTGAGGAAACCGAGCAGGGCCATGAAACCAAAGGGCTGTTTGAAGAGCAGGAGTCCGCCGGTGACGCCTATCAGCGCCAGCGGCACGGTGAGCCAAATGACCAAGGGCTGGCGAATCGCGTTGAACAAACCGACTACGATCAAGACCATGATGCCAACGAATGTCGGGATCGGCGCAAAGAGCGCGGCCTGCGCATCATTCGTGCTCTCGTACTCGCCGCCCCATTCGACGTGATAGCCCGGCGGGAACGGCAGGGCTTCGACCTTGGGTGCAAGCCGTCCCAAAAGGGTCGGCGCGGAGTCTTTGTCTGGATCGGTCACGACCGTCAGCGTGCGTTTGCGGTTGCGCCGCTCGACGACCTCATCGATGAATTCCGTGTCGAGGCCGGTCACCACGTTCGCAAGCGGAATGTAGCGCTGCGCGACCGGGCTCCAGATCGGAATCTGACGAAGGTTGGCCACGTCGTCCCGAACCGGCGTCGACTGCCGAAACAGCACGGGAATGACTTCGTCGCGCTCTCGATAGACTCCAACCGGGTGCCCTTCGAACGTCGATTGAATCGCCTGGGCGACGCTCCGGGTCGTGATCCCATGGGCATCCGCCTGTTCTTCGGAAAGCTTCGGGTGAATGGCCTTCACGCGCTCAAACCAGCGCCCACGTGAGCCCTTGGCGTCTCCGTCCGCCTTCATGATTGCCAGCGTCTGCTGCTCGAGGTCTCGGAGCACGTTGACGTCGGGGCCCACCAAGCGCGCTTCGATCTTGCCGGGCTTGCTCGGCCCCAAATCGAAAGTGCGCCCGAATGCGATGGCGTCCGGAGCAACACCGTGGACGTACTCCTCGGCGTTCTTGATATCACGTTGAAGGGTCGTGTAATCCTCGATGTCGACCAGGAACTGCGCGAAGCCGCTGTGCTCCTTTTCGGGCGTGAACGTCAGAATGAAACGGAGCGGCCCCTGGCCGATCGACGAGGCAACGTGGGTGACGCCTTCGAGCTCAGCCAGGCCCTTCTCGATGACGGTCACCTTCCGCTCGGTCTCATTGATGTGCTGATCGATCGACCAGAACACGTCGAGGCGGTACTTCGGGGTCGTAGACGCTGGAAAGAACGTCTTGTCGGTGAACTGGAAGCCATAGACCGAGAGGGCGAAGAATCCGAAAACGACGCCGACCGTGACCCAGCGGAAACGAATACAAAGCGCGAGGAACTTCTTGTACCCGTTGTAGAAGGCGTTGTCGTACGCGCCCTTGCCGGCGTCTTTTGCCTTCTCCTTCTCGGATGGCGGCTTGAGGAACCAGATCCCCAAGAGCGGCGTGATGGTCATGGCCGTCACCCAGCTCAGCGACAGCGAGATTCCAATCACGATGAACAAGGACCGGCAGAACTCACCGGTGCTGTCCGGCGACAAGCCGATGGCCGCAAAGGCAATGATGGCAACTGCCGTTGCACCAAGAAGTGGAATCGAGGTCTGGCTAGTTACCTCGCGGGCGGCCTCCTCCGCGTCCATCCCGTCTTTGATCCGCACCAACATACCGTCGATGATCACGATCGCGTTGTCGACGAGCATCCCGAGCGCGATGATCAGCGCACCTAGCGAGATGCGCTCGAGGGCGAGGCCCGCAGGCCCCATGAAAATGAATGTTGCGGCGATCGTGAGTACCAACACGAAGCCGATGATCAAGCCGCTCCTGAGCCCCATGAACAGCAAGAGGACGACGATCACGATGAGCACGGCCTCCATGAGATTGATCAAGAAAGCATCGATCGCAGTGGTGACCATGTCGGACTGCATGTAGATGACCCCGAGATCCATGCCGAGGGGGAACTCCGCTTCGAGCTCCTGGATGCGCCTCTTGACGCCATCGCCCATGGTGACGACGTTGCCGCCTTGCTCGGTGGACACGCCGATGCCGATCGCCCGGTGGCCATCCATGTGAAGCTTGTTCAGGGCCGGGTCTTTGTACCCGCGCTCGATGTTCGCGATGTCTCGGAGCCGTACCTGAGACTGGTCCCCCTTGCTGATGAGGATGTCACCTAGGTCCTGTGAGGAGTCGATGAGGCTGTCGGGGTGAATCTGCAGATACTCGACTCCTGCCGGCACCCTGCCCGCGTCGACGACTACGCCTTCGGCGACCAGCTGTTCGGAAATGGACTCGGGCGAAATCCCGATCTGGGAAAGCCGCTCTCGATCAAATTCGACGTAGACGACTTCTTGCACGACGCCAAAGAGTTCGACCTTGGCGACGTCTTTGACGAGAACGAGCTCCCGTCGAAGCATCTTCGCCACGTCGTAGAGCTCTCGATCACTGTACTCGTCGCCATAGAGCGCGATGAACACGCCGTAGACATCGGAGTAGTCGTCGATGACCAAAGACGGCCCGGCTCCCGGGGGCAGCTTACTCTGCGCGTCGCCGACTTTGCGGCGGAGCTCGTCCCAGACCTGCGGTAACTCCTTACTGCTGACGGTGGAGCGCATCTCCACGGTGATGGTGGACTGACCCGGGATGTTCCGTGATTCGATTCGCTTGATCTTGCCAAGCTTCTGGATCGCGAGCTCGAGCTCGTCACTCACCTCTTCTTCGACCTCGTACACCGTGGCGCCGGGATACGGCGTCACGACCAACGCTTCCTTGATGGTGAACTCGGGGTCTTCGAGGCGCGGCAGGCTGTTGAATGATTGAAAACCAGAGTAGAGCGCGCCAATCGACAGAACGATGATCAGGGTACGGTTTCGGAGCGAGAAGTCGGTGAGATTCATTTTCGGGTCTCGTCCGAATCCTTCAGCTCGATGACCACGGTGCCTTCGGTAAGCAGGTGCACGCCTGACATCGCGATAGCCTGGCCTCCTTCGAGGCCGTCGGT
>JBATLA010000566.1:0-1630 GCA_049669945.1 Polyangiales bacterium
ACGCTGCGTCGCAAGAATCGTAGGCGCCATCCGCTTCCCAAGCCGCCGCTCCGGCAAACCCCTAAGCTTCACATTGCCCTTCATCTTCGCCCCCCAATAAGGGGACAGGCTCCACCTCCAAAAGCCACGCGATTTCAATCACTTGCGCGCTATAACGCGCGTTCTAGCCGGTTCGCCGTAAACGGAAAATCCGCGGTTGGGTCTATAAGGTCTCGGAATTAGGCGGGATTTGGAGCGGGAGCATGTCCCCTTGATAAAAGTTTACATAATATACGTTCTGCGAAGTTCGGGCGGTGGCGAGTTTTACAAGAGGTCGGACCTAGTGCGACTATCGGCCCGGCTCTTCACTGGGGCAAAGAAGGAGGAAGCATGGCGCTAGGCAATAAGGTTGCGGCGGAGTTCATTGGGACGTTTTGGTTGGTGTTCGGCGGATGCGGCAGCGCAGTGCTCGCGGCAGCCTTTCCCGAGCTCGGGATCGGCTTCTTGGGCGTTGCTCTCGCCTTTGGACTCACGGTCATGACGATGGCGTATGCGATCGGCCATGTATCCGGCTGTCACCTCAATCCTGCTGTGTCGGTCGGACTTCTCGTCGGCAAGCGTTTCCCCGCCTCGGAGCTCGTTCCGTACATCATCGCCCAGGTGCTCGGCGGTATCGCCGGCGCGGCGGTCCTCTACTTCATCGCCTCCG
The DNA here is from genome assembly GCA_049669945.1 of Polyangiales bacterium. Classification (GTDB taxonomy): domain Bacteria; phylum Myxococcota_A; class Polyangia; order Polyangiales; family Houyiibacteriaceae; genus SG8-38. Next base: position 689 of record JBATLA010000566.1, read on the forward strand.
GCCAGGACGGCTTCCAAGCCGGCGGCTTTGCATCGAACGGCTTTGCTGAGCACTCGCCCGGTGGCTACTCGATGGTGGCCGCCCTCACGGCCGAGATTGTACTCACCTTCGCGTTCCTCTTCGTGATTCTCGGCGCCACCGACAAGCGCGCGCCAGCCGCTCTTGCGCCGGTCGCCATTGGCCTGTGCTTGACGCTGATTCACTTGATCGGCATCCCCGTCGACAACCTCTCGGTAAACCCGGCGCGCAGCACCGCTGTGGCGCTCTTCGCCGAGCCCTGGGCCTTGCAGCAACTGTGGCTGTTCTGGGTCGCCCCGATCATCGGCGGCGCAATCGGCGGCGTCGTATATCCGCTGGTCGCGGGACGCGCCGACTAGCAAACCTTCGTCGGCGACGCGAAGCCTCGGTTCTACGGGGTCAGTTGACCCGCAGGAACAGAAACCGGCCGCCGTTTGAGATGGCGCCGCCGAACGAACCGTGGACGCTTGGCGTAGCGGAGAAGCCGGCGCCTCCCTCCGCGCGCGCGATTTCGCGGCCGTCCGACAAGGACAGTGCCAGGAGCGAGCCCTGGGTTTCGCCGTAGATTACCGTGCCCGTCTCCGTGACGATTGGAGGGGTCGGAGCGCCGCGCTCCGGCGCCTTTTCCCACTGCACTTCGCGTGTGCGGAGGTCCATGAGCGAAATGCCCCGGCGTGCCGAGGAGATCACCAGCATGCGCCCCGCTGCCGCCAGTCCGGTCACGCCTTGGAACGCGGCATCCCGCCACTCCACCGACCCGTTGACCGGGTTGAGCGCGTAGAGACCCGCGGTGAACGACGCGACATACAGTGATCCGCGTAGCAGCACCGGCGTCGTGTCGACGTCGAGGAACTGCGGCACGTTGCCGGGCCGCCGCTCGACGTCGAGCGCCGTCTCGACCTCCCAAAACAAGCGGCCGTCGGC
>JBATLA010000567.1:0-5749 GCA_049669945.1 Polyangiales bacterium
AGCAATGACTTGGTGTAGCTCTTGTCGGAGTCAGAGGCCTTTCGAGCTTCGAGCGTGCGCTCGAGTCGTAGAAGGGTTGGTGCCGCGTCGCCGGCGCCCGCGACGAGGTTCCCGTTGGCATCGAGCCGCCGAAAGAAACAGGTCTCCTCGCCGGTGTGACAGGACGGTCCCGCGGGATCGACCATGTAGATCAGGGTGTCACCGTCGCAGTCGACCCAAACGCTCCGCACGGTGAGCGTGTTCCCGCTCGTTTCGCCCTTGAGCCATAGCTTGCCGCGCGAGCGGCTGAAGAAGTGGGCAAGGCCGGTTTCGAGCGTCTTCTCGATCGCGATTTGGTCCGCGTACGCCATCATCCGGATCTCGCCTGTCTCCGCGTCCTGGGCGATCACCGGGATGAGACCGTGGGAGCTGTAGTTGAGGGCGGAGAAGGGCATGCCGGACAGTTACCCCAGCGCCAGCGTCTGCGCCAGCGTCAGCCGGTAGTCGGATCAGTGCCGGACGCCCATGAGGGCTTCCAGCGTGTCCCGAAGTCCTGTCAGGTCCGATGCCCTCACATGCGCCGATGCACCCGCGGCCAGTGCGGCGTCGCGGTCTCTGTCGTCGCCCTTGAGCAAGATCGCCCGGACGTGGCGCGTGTTTTCGTCTCCCCTGAGCGCTTCGATGATCTCGGCCCCCGAGAGCGGCCCCAACTCAGGGGCCAGGATGATGGCATCTGGTGGTTGCTCGCCGATGTGAAGGAGGGCGGTGACTGGGCTTGAATACTCCACCACCTCGAAGCTCGATTCGAGCGCCGCGACTAGGTCTCCCGCCGGGTCACCCCCATTGATCAACAGTGCGACCCGTGGGCGTTCGGCATCGAGCTCTTCAGGAATCGGGTAACCGTACTTCCTCAGGAAATCGAGGACATGAGGACGTCGGAAGCGTAGATGTCGCCCCGGGGTTCGGAAGTGAAGAATCTGGCCGCGGTCCGCCCAGTTGTGAATCGTCTTCAGATCCACCTGACAGAAGCGCGCAATCTGCGACGCGGTAAAGAGATCCCGGGGTTTTCGGATGCTCGCAACCACCTCAATTGGGTAGCGGTCAGCCTTTAACCCTTACAAGGAAGAAGCCTACGAAACCCGAAAAACTGTGCTCCAGCGAACAGCTTATTCGGCGTCGACCCACGCGCCGTTGTCGAACACCATTCGGGTCGCCCCTGGCAACACCGCCTCGTCTTCCGGGTGCTCGAGGTCACCTGGCAAGGCGAGGAACCAGCCGTTGTCGCCCGTCACGAGTCGCGGCCGCACCAAAGGGGGCTTTCGCGAGAGTGCGTCGTCGATGACCGATTGGGCGTCGCTGAAATTCGCGAGCCAGTGGAGCGTCCGCACCGTCGGGGGAGCGAGCTTGATCTTGCCGGCAACCATGTCGTCGATCGCGCGCGACGGCCGGAGCCACACCGCCGACGTCGTCTCGCTGCCGTCATGAGATGCTGTCTGTCCTTCGGGCGTGACCGCAACGTAGAATCGCGTATCGAATCGACGGCTTTCCATCTTGGGCGTGATCCAACGCGCGTACGGCGCCAGCGCCATCGCATCGATCTTCATGTCGACGACGTCCGCGAGGTCGATGAACGCGGAGCCGTCGTGAAGCTGTTGGCGCACCGTCGCGAGGTCGGCGCCTTCCCTCGTGCCTGCCAACAGTACCCCCGCCTCTTCGAAGGTCTCCCGCACACCGGCGACGAGAAGGCCTAGTCCGCGCTCCGGCTCGGTTTCGCCGAGACGCTCGGTGATTTCCTTGGGCGACCGGTCGACACGATCGAGCCACCGCGCATCGCTGTCACCCGCGTCGACCTTGCCGCCGGGGAAGACGTGTGCGCCGCCCATGAAGCCGCTTTGCTGATGCCGGCAAAGCATGAATGTTTCGAGGCTCCCAGCTGCCTCGCGGAGGATGATGACGGTCGACGCGTCTTTGATCGGTTTCTTACCCGGCTCAGCGCTCATGACTCGCGCGACACCAGCACATGCGTCGTCGACACGCCGATCGCGTTCGCAATACGCGCGAGGGTCTCGAGCGATGGGGTGTGACGCCCGGCTTCGACGCGCGCGATGTTCGGTCGATGGATTCCGGTTCGGCGCGCCAGCTCCGCTTGGGTGAGTCCCGCGGCAAGGCGCAGCTGGCGCAAGCGCGCGCCGAGCTTCTCGCCATCGATTGCGATGTCGTTGTGGCCGTTGGACATATCGGATGCCTGCGCAGCCACGACCGTGAGCTGTGACGACGCGCCGCTCTTGAAGAGCAGCGTCGCCTTCGTCGCGCTGGGATCGATGTTGATGCTGACGATCGCCGAGCCATCGTCCGACGCGTCGATCGGTCGACGGTGAAGTGAGGCGTCTCCGTTGCCCAGCACGGCGAGGACGTCGTCGCCTGCCGGCGAGACTGTCACGTACTCGAAACGGAAACCCCGCTGCCGGTCGGCGCGTCGCGAAATTGCCGCCGCGACCTGAGAGACATCCCGGTCGTCGCTCGTGACGAGACCGCTGCAGAGCTCCGTGACGATGTCCTCGAGCGCGTCGCGGTCTTGATCGACGTGAGCGATCGGCATGGCGCCCGATGCCCGAACGAAACCAATTGTTGCCAGAAGGTCGTCGGAGTCGAGGTGCGCGCCGTCTACATCGACGACGACCGCTGCTTCACCGTCTACCGCGCTCGCGAGATCCGCCGGTGCAACGACCTTGGATGCGATGCCATGCTTGTCCAGGGCTTGCTTCCAGCGCTGCGCGAGTTGCGCTCGCTCCGTCAACAATGTCACGCTGAGTGTCATCATTCCTCCGAGTGCGGGAGCGATGAGGTTTACACCGCTGCGTTCCGATCTACAACCGTGTATCCTCGCGAAAGTACGACACGGTTTTTGTCAATCCTTGACGAGTGGCGGCCGTGGTTGACACCTGACTGTCGCTTTGCTACCTCCGAGCGCCTTCCTGCCCGGGCGGCACCTCTTTCTTCCGTCGAAGGGATCGACCGATGTTCAAATCGACCTGCGTTTTCTCGGGGAACTCCCACCCGAAGCTCGCCGAGAAGATCGCGAGCTATCTGGAATTGCCGATGGGTCGCGTGAGCGTTTCCCGCTTTTCCGATGGCGAGGTCTTCGCGCGGATTCAGGAGAACGTGCGTGGCGTCGACGTGTACGTCATTCAACCGACTTGCGCGCCGGTCAACGACAACCTGATGGAGCTCCTCGTCATGGTCGACGCGCTCAAGCGCGCCTCGGCGGGGTCGATCACGGCCGTCATCCCCTATTACGGATATGCGCGCCAAGACCGGAAGGCGGCACCCCGTACGCCGATTACAGCCAAGCTGGTTGCGGATCTGCTCACGGCTTCGGGTGTCGACCGCGTCGTCGCGATGGATCTGCACGCGGCTCAGATTCAGGGCTTCTTCAACAAGCCCTTCGACCATCTGTACGCCCTGCCAGTGTTTCTCGAGCACCTCCGTCCCCGCTTCGGGGAGCCGCCGGTGTTCGTATCACCCGATGCCGGCGGCGTGGAGCGCACCCGTGCCTACGCCAAGCGCCTGGGTGCCGACCTTGCCATCATCGACAAGCGTCGCGAGAAGAAGAACGTCAGCGAGGTGATGCACATCATCGGGGACGTCGATGGGCGCGAGTGTGTGATTCTGGACGACATGATCGACACGGCGGGCACGATTACCAATGCAGCGCGCGCCTTGAAGGACCAGGGGGCCAAGCGCGTCATGGCTGCCGCGACACATCCGGTTCTGTCAGGACCAGCGCTCGATCGCATCACCGATTCGCCGCTCGAAGAGGTCATCGTGACGGACACGATCCCCCTTACGGCTGAAGCCGAAGCGACGGGCCGCTTCCGCGTGCTTTCCGTGGCGGGTTTGCTAGGAGAGGCCATCAAACGCATTCACCACAGCGACTCGGTGAGCTCGCTGTTCGTATAAATGGAGCAATAGAGAATGGAAACGACGACGTTGCAGGCTGAGGTCCGCGATTCCCGCGGAAAGGGGCCAGCGCGTCGGCTGCGTGCTCAAGGAAAGATCCCGGGTGTCTTTTATGGCCCGGGAGTCGAGCCCACGCCGCTGACCCTGTCCCCCAAAGAGTTGGAAAAAGCGCTTCGAGGCGAGAGAGGGCGGAACGTGGTGTTCAAGCTGTCGGTCGACGGCAAGGACGAGCTCGCGATGGTCAAGGACGTGACCATCGATCCGGTCTCACGGGAGCTGCTCCACGTGGATTTATACCGCGTCTTCGAAGAGAAGATTCTCGAGGTCGACGTACCGCTCCATACCCTTGGTAGGGCTCAGGGCGTGGTCATGGGCGGGCTGCTCAACGTGACGCGCCGCACGCTTCCGCTGCGGACGACACCGGCCAACATCCCCGTGTCGATCGACGTGGATGTGACGCACCTCAACATCAAGGACACCATTTCGGTCGAGCAGCTCGAGCTGCCTGCGGGCGTCGAGTGCCTGCTTGCACCGAAGCTCACGCTGGCGATCATTCTGGAGCCGCGCAAAGCAACCGCTGAGGACGCCGAGGCCGACGCTGCGGCCGCCGAGGCTGCTGCTGTACCTGCTGAGGGCGAAGCAGCCAAGTCCGAAGGCTGAGCGCGGCGCGGGCCGTGAGCACGCACCTCATCGCCGGTCTCGGAAATCCGGGGCCGAAATATGCCGGCAACCGCCACAATGTTGGATTCATGGTGGTGGACGAGCTTCGGCGGCGGTGGGGTGCGCCAGGCTTCCGCGACAAGTTCAAGGGAGAGTTCACGAAGGTTCGCGTTGGAGGCGACGAGGTCGTCCTGCTCAAGCCGTTGACGTACATGAATCTGAGCGGAGAGTCGGTACAGGCGGCCATGCGCTTCTTCAAGGTGCCACTTGAACAGGTCGTGTGCGTCCACGATGAGCTCGACCTGGAATTCGGGGTCGTCCGGCTCAAGGTCGGGGGCGGGACCGCGGGGCACAACGGCCTCCGCTCGATGGTGCAGCATGGTGGCGGCGCGGATTTCGTGCGTTGCCGGGTAGGCATCGGTCGCCCGCGACACGGACGCCCCGAGCAGTACGTTCTCAGTGATTTCAGCAGCTTGGAGCGCGTCGAGCTCGGCATGGTGATCGAGCTCGCCGCGGACATGGCCGAAGCTGCCGTGCGCGAAGGCGCGCGCGAGGCGATGAATCGCCATCACAGCCGTTCCTGACCACTGGCGCGTACGCCCAGATCGGCTATGCATCGCCCTTCCTCGCTCCAGTCAAACGCTGGGGCCGACCAGACCAGGAGGAGAGTATGGCAACTGCAACGGCGGCGCCCGCCAAGAAATGGGCGCGCGAATACGAGACGATCTACATTCTTCGGGCTGACGTCGACAACGACGCCGCGGAGAAAGTGATCGCGCGGGCCAAGGACGTCATCGCACGTCTCGACGGCACGCTGACCAAGCTGGACAACTGGGGGAAGCGCAAGCTCGCGTACCCGATCCAGAAAAGCAACCGCGGGATCTTCGTGTACTTGAAGTACGTCGGGTTCAACGACGTCGTCGCCGAGCTGGAGCGCAACCTGCGCCTGCTCGACGAGGTGGTGCGGTTTCAGACCGTGCTCCTCCAAGAGGACATCGACCCCGCTTCGGTCGCCGTTGACCCCGACGAGGTGCAGTACCTGCACGTCGAGGAAGAGGAAGAGACCGAGGACGCGGAGCTCGAGCGCGCGCGAAGCCTAGGCATGGCGCCCCGCGCACCGCGTGAGTACCCCTCAGAGGCTGCCGCTGCC
>JBATLA010000568.1:0-4253 GCA_049669945.1 Polyangiales bacterium
GTCCGAATCGGTGCGCGAATGACGGACGAGCGTCAGCAAGGGACCCACGACACCTGCGCCCGAAGGGAACGGCGGAACGACACGGGCGGCCCCCGTCGGCGAACGCGGCAAGAACGTCGCGCGCCCCTTCTCTTCGCGGGCGAGGTAGCTCGCAGCGCGCAAGGCGGCGTCGGTGTCGTCGACGAGAAGGTACTCGAGCGAACCGCCCAGGGCGGCTCCGAGCGCGCGGGTGTACTCCGGCGCACACTCGAGACGATCAGCCACCAAGCCGACCAAGCCGGATCGTCCGTTGTCACCGGGCGCGTGAGCGTACTCGGTCATGACTGCTTGCGCGCCCGCACCGACGCCTTCGAAGCGCTCGTGTATTTCGTTGAGCGAGCTGAGACGAGAACGACTGACCGCAAGCTTCTCGCGAAGCGCCTCGACCTCGGCGTCGACCTGGCCCAACGCACCCTTTTGGGACGCAAGCACCGTTTCGATTTCCGATTGACGGTCGGCAGTTTCGACCTTGCCACTGCGCAGGCCGACCATGCGTGCGTCGTGCTCGCCGCGCTGCTGGTGGAACTCGACCTCGCGCGTTGCGAGCGTCTCGATCTCCTCTTGCAAGCGGTGCAACCGCGCGCGGATCTCTTGGCGCCTCGCTTCGTACCCGTTCATCACGGCCTGCGCGCCGGCCACGTGGGTCTTTGCTTCGCTCAGCCGAGCGCGAGCGTTCGCCAAGGCCATATCGGCCTCTGCTGCAGTGTTTTTCCTGGTTTGGAGCTCGGCTTCGACCTCTTCCAGCAGCCGGTCGGCCTGGGTTTCCAACGCCTCGAGCTCACCGAGGGACAGTCGAACACCGGACACCTCCTGCTGGAGCTCGTGACGCTGCTCTTCGAGTTGGTGAAGCTCACGCGTCGCGAGCTCCTTGCGCTCGACCAGCGCCGCTTGCCGATCCTCTTGCTGACGGATGAGTCCTTCGAGGTGACGCACCGAGTTGTCGAGCTCGTATGCGCGCGTCTGTCCGCGCTCGACATCGGTGCCAAGCTGTTGCAACGACACGCGCTCGGCCTCGACGGATGCTTCCTTGGCGATGAGCTCGTTGCGACTCGATTGCACGTCCTCGGTTGCTTGCGAGAGCGACGCCGACACCGAGCCGACCTGCCCTCGAAGCTCGAGGAAGCGATGCGACGCAACCCAGAGGTCGAGGTCGCGCATCTCCGTCTTGTAGCGCTTGTATCGTTCGGCCTTCTGCGCTTGCCGCTTGAGCGATGCGAGGCTCCGTTCGAGCTCCCCGATGATGTCTGTGACGCGCAGAAGGTTCTGCCGCGTTTGATCCATCTTGCGCTCGGCGGCACGCTTGCTCAGCTTGAACTTGCTGATGCCCGCAGCCTCTTCGATCATCGAGCGGCGGTCCTCCGGCTTGGAGGTGACGATGAACCCAATGCGCCCCTGCTCGATGATCGAGTAGGCACGCTTGCCGACGCCGGTGCCGAGGAACAGGTTGGTGATGTCCAACAGCCGGACCGGCGTGCGATTGATCCGGTAGTCACTGTTCCCCTGGCGGTCGAGACGCCGGGTCACCTGGATTTCCTCATATTCGCTGTATTCGGGGGGCGCCAAGCCGTCGGTGTTGTCGAAGGTCAGGGTGACCTCGGCGAAGCCATGGGGGCCTCGGCCCTCCGCCCCGCTGAAGATCACGTCTTCCATGTGCTTGCCGCGGAGTCGCGAGGGGGACTGCTCGCCCATGCACCACTTGATGGCGTCGACGATGTTGGACTTACCGCAGCCGTTGGGCCCAACGACACACGTAATATCGTGGTCGAAGTGGACCGTCGTTTGGTCCACGAACGACTTGAAGCCAGTGATTTGGAGCTTCTTGATCTTCACATTGCCCCCCAAAGGAGTATCTGGATGTGGCTATCACTGAACATACGGGATTGCAACGAATTACGCGACCAGAAGCGAGGGTCAGACCGTGACCCCCACAACATGTTGTGGTTGACCCTGCTCTGCCCGACTAGGCGCGAAGCGGCGGTGGCGGCTACTCACCCTCTGCGACGCGAGGGGGGCTCGAGGCCACCTGCACCGGAGCGGGCTTCGTCGACACCGGCTTGGCTGGGCGGCGGCGGTCCCCGAGGAACTCGAGGAAGGTGGAGGCCATTTCGAGGTCCCGCGGCGACAGCGCATCCACCATCTCGTGGAGCTGCTGCCGGTCGCTCTTCTTCGGGGCCGGAGCTGGGCTAGGAGGCTCCTCGCTCGGGGTCGCCGGCTCTGCCAGCTCCTCGGGCTCGACCGCGACCTCATCGGCCGACGGGACGTGCCAGGTCGGACGCTCGACGGCCTTGATCCCATGCGCGGTCAGCCAGGCCTCCATGCAGGCACGAAGGCGCTCGGAACGGAACGCGAACCAACGCTCACGATCGACGGGATGGCTCATGAGGGCGTCTTTGAAACGACGAAAGGCGCCCTTCCCATCGATTGCGACGTTCAAGCGACGCCGCAGCTCTTCCTCTTCGACGGTCGCAATGAACCGCTCCATCCAGCGGTACTGCTCTCGAGACGACACCGGGTCGATTCGTAGATACCGGCTGTCGTTCATGATGCGGGTGTGCATCGAGGGATCCGCCACACCATCCACGATGCGGATCACCTCGCCGGTATCGAAATGCAGGTAGCTATGCACCTCGGGTGCATTGTTTTCAAAAGCGTCTTCTAGTGCCTCCCAAGCTACCGGTACATCGTTGATTTCTTTGGTTTGCCCGACATCATTCTCGATCATTTTATTCCCATTTCACTTCGCGCCCGCCGTACCGCGTCGCGCCAACGCTCCAAGTGACCATCTCGCTCACCCTGGGTCACATGAGGCTCAAAGCTACGTTCGATACGGTAAGCATCCACTATAGAACTAAGACCATCGAATACGCCGACGGCCATGCCAGCTAAGTAAGCAGCGCCTAAGGCAGTTGTTTCGACATTCTCCGGGCGATCGATGCTCACCCCGAGCATGTCGGCTTCGAATTGCATCAATAAGTCATTTCGGGCCGCACCACCGTCGACCCTCAAGCGTGTTATATGACGGCCCGCGTCCGCCTGCATAGCGTCGACCAGATCCACGATCTGAAACGCAATGCCCTCGAGGGTCGCACGAGCCAAGTGAGCCGCGGTCGTGTCCCTCGTAAGCCCGTAAATTAGGCCTCTTGCGTGGGGATCCCAGTGTGGCGCGCCCAGGCCAGCGAGGGCCGGAACGAAGACCACGTCGCCGGTTTCGTCGACCTCCCGCGCCTTGGCTTCGACTTCACCGGACGAGGAGATGATCCCCAAGCCGTCTCGAAGCCATTGCACCGCGGCCCCCGCGATGAATGCGCTGCCCTCGAGAGCGTACACCGTTTCGTCGCCGATGCGCCAAGCGATGGTCGTGAGCAAGCCGTTCTTCGAGTGGACGACTTCGCTGCCCGTATTCATCAAGAGGAAGGCGCCGGTGCCGTACGTGCATTTGGCGTCACCAACCCCGAAGCAGGTCTGGCCGAACAGCGCAGACTGTTGATCGCCGGCCATCCCGGCAATGGGGACTCCGTCTGGGATTCCAGGCACGCCAGAAGTGTGCGCGTACACCTCGGAGCAACTTCGAACCTCCGGCAAGAGCGCCATCGGGATCCGCAGCTCGGCCGCGAGCTCTTCGTCCCATCGCTGTTTCGAGATGTCGTAGAGAAGCGTGCGCGATGCATTGCTCGCGTCGGTGACGTGCACCTTCCCGCCGGACAAGCGATACACGAGCCACGAGTCGATTGTGCCGAACGCAAGCTCGCCCTTCTCTGCGCGTTGGCGTGCGCCGTCCACGTGGTCGAGCAGCCACTCGAGCTTCGTTCCGGCGAGATAGGGGTCGAGCACCAGGCCCGTCCGCTTCGCGAAGAGCGGCTCCTTGCCGGCATCCTTGAGCTCTTGGCAACGGTCCGCCGTTCGCCGGTCCTGCCAGACGATTGCCTTGTGAACCGCCTCACCGGTCTTTCGATCCCACAGCACGGTCGTCTCGCGCTGGTTGGTGATGCCGATGCCCAAGCAATCGCTAGGTTTGACCCCCGTCTGCTCGACCGCGGCGCTGACGGCCTCGCCGACGCTCTGCCAGATCTCGCCGAGGTCGTGCTCCACCCAGCCAGGCTGCGGAAAATGCTGCGGAAACTCCCGGTTCGCCCGGCCGAGGATCCGCCCGTCCGGGGAAAGAAGCAACGCAGTGGAACCCGTGGTTCCCTGATCGATCGACAAAAGAAAGCCCG
>JBATLA010000569.1:0-2944 GCA_049669945.1 Polyangiales bacterium
CTTGGTCTTGGCCGATGAGGCACAACCGGAGATGACGAATACAGCGCAGAGAATCGCAACTGATCGCACGCCTGCATCCATGGTGGTCCTCCTCGCCCCATTTCTACACCCACTGGCGCCGACCGCGATAGTCCCAGTCTGGGCGCATGGGAAGAACGAACGCCCTGCCTGCGCTGTGAGTCACGCGACATGAAATCAGGCACCGTGTAATTCGGCGTTTACGGTGAGCCTGATGGGCTAACAGACGGGAACAAGTGCATGGACTGCCAGGGCGAGAACTGCGTCAACGGGTTCGCCTTCGGAACCGTCCACTAGATCGTGTTTCCCGATGCGGCCGAGGGTTTCAAGAGTTCCTGACCATGGATTTCCGTGTCGTGGACACGAGCGGCACCTACCCCGACATCGAGTGCGACCTGGACTTGTTCGCCAGCGGCGTGCTCAGCCTGTCCCTGAACGGTTGTATACAGGACCCCAGCGCACTGATAGTCGAAGTGATGTGCGCCATCGCACACGGTGGCGGAGGAGCGTGCGTCATGAAGAAACAGCAGATTCTGTGGTCCATCATCTTGGGTTCGATGCTCGCGGCCACCGGTTGCGGAGACGACGGCACATCAGGAACCGACGGCACGGAGAAGGGTTCGTGCGAGACCATCTGCGACAGCCCCTGCCAGTTGTTTGAACGCGCCGACTCCACGAGCCCCACCTGCCTCGCCGATTGCGCCGACGCCGGCTACGATGGCTGCGAGTCGGAGACCAGAGCATTGGTGTCCTGCGCCGAGCGAGCCCAAGCCGGCGACTGCAGCGTCGACCCAAACCCCGCCTGCGGCGCAGAGTCGGACGCCTGGAGTGACTGCCCCTGATTCAACTTGCCCGCACCCAACAAACCCAGGTCGTAGACTTCGTCGTGCTTGGACAGGGCAGATAACTGATCGCCTACGGTGTAGGGGTCAGAGCCAGGCACCGTAAGGTGCTCGGATTCCCGTTCGTTTTGATGGGGCTTGCGCAGGACTTACGCACGAGACCTTGCAAACGCAGAACGTGCGCTTCTTGATTTGAGCCGCGACGTGGATTTCTGACGAATTTCATCGAAGCGCGCCCATCAGCCCTGGCAGGCTTCTTGCTGGCCCCTTTCGACATGGAATCGCATCAGCGGGGCAAAGGGTCGGCGGCAGCCACCTCGGGCTTTCGCTTCGTGTTCGGGTTTGCGCTCGCGGCATCGCTGTCACTGCCGCTCTCAACGAGCGGCTGCAGCGAAAGCGGTGTTGGCACTGGCGGTGGTGGCACTGGCGGTGTCGCAGGAACCGGTGGCGAAGGCGGAAGCGGCGGCATGGCCGCCGAGTGCAGGCTCAGCGCCGAATGGCAGACCATCGGCGAATGGGGCAGCGAGTCGCTCTCCTACGGTAACGTCGTTCTTGTCCAACACCCCATCGACGAGAGCCTCTGGCAGGTGGTGTCGCGAACCCACATCGGCACCAGCGACCGGTTCGACGTCGCGCTCTTTCGTTCCGTCGATGAGGGGACCAGCTGGAACCCGGTTTCGACATGGGAGTTTCCCGACGAGCGAAGGGGATGGCAGACGGACGCGGTGATGACGGAAGACGGCGTGGTGTTCGTCGTCCTGCGGGACTTCACGTATGTCGACGACGTGCCCCCGGCGCTGGATCGACGCGTGAAGCTCTTGCGCTACGAGCCCGGCGGTGACCTCATCGATGTCGGCACATTCCAGCCGGAGGGTAGCGAAGACACGCGCTCGATCAACATCATGGAACGCAACGGCGTGCCGTACTTCATCGCGTTCGACGGGGACGCGGTGCCGCCCGACTGGTACATCGTGAAGTACGAAAGCGGAGCGCTCGAGACGGTCGATGTCGTCCGCTATCTCAACGAGACCAACATGGTCTTCGTCCGCGACATCGCCGAAGCGCCCAACGGTAAGATTTGGGCGGTCGGCCAGGGTCACGACGCAAGCGAGGAGGCGTGGGCGGCGACGACTTGGGAAGAAGGCGATAGCGGGTTCTCACTCATCGCGGAGCTCGACGCCGACCCGAGTGTGAAGGAAAGCGACACAGCGATGGCGCTGGCGTTCGACGAAGACGGCCGGTTCTGGATGTCGTACTACACGATGCCTTTCTTTCCCGATCTCACCCGACGCTGGCGAGCCGGACACGGCACCTTCGACGCGCCCGAAAGCTCGTTCACCATCAACGACGACTTCAGCCTCGACCCGAGCAAGGCGAGCGACACGCACAAGATCGCCGTTCACCCAAGCGGAGTGGTGTTCACCGGTGGCTACGCCATCGATGAGCTCTCGCAGCAATGGGGCATCGTTCGCAAGGGCACGATGGAAGGATACGCGCTCAGCGACCAGTTCAATCGAGATGGCGACGGAAGCCACCGAACCAACGTTTCGAGCATCTTGGTCGATTCGGATCACAACGTTTGGGTCGCCTACATGTCTCGTCCGGCGTCGAGCTGGAATCCGAATTCCACGACGATTCGCAAGCTCCCCTGCGTCCGCTAAGTGTCTCGCCGTCGGCGTTGCATTGCCAGGTCGTCCAGCGGCAGACCGGGTTCTCGAGCACGCGCGCGTAGTAGAACGCCGGATGAGCGGCGTCGAACGACGGGTCGGTCCAGGTCGCGCAGAGCTCGGGGAAGCCGCCCGCACCTGGTCGGGCCTCGCAGGTGTCGAGGTCCACACTTGCGCCGTTGTTCGGGTCCCCGCCGACGTCGAACACCTGGACGTGGTACTTGTCCGCATCATCGGGCCAGCCCCTGACGATGTGGGGCCCGCTGGTTCCGTACGTTTCGTTGCGACGCAAAGCGTTGAAGATCGCCTCGCGCGAGCTCTGCTCGGCGCAGACCACGGCGAGCCCGGCGCCGGTGTTGGAACCAAGCCCGCAAGCTCCATCGCGCGACGAACAGCAGACTCGGGCGGTGCGTCGAT
>JBATLA010000570.1:0-3953 GCA_049669945.1 Polyangiales bacterium
CAACCGCGCACCTTCTATGACTTGGTGATCGAGGTTGCGATCGTTCGCCCAGGCCCGATTCAAGGCGACATGGTTCACCCATACCTTCGCCGTCGAAAGGGCGAAGAGGAAGTGGTTTACCCACACCCAAAGCTCGAACGGATCTTGAAGAAGACGCTTGGCGTTCCGATCTTTCAAGAGCAGGTGATGAAGCTCTCGGTCGAAGCAGCCGGTTACACGCCCGGAGAAGCGGACCAACTCCGGCGTGACATGGCCGCTTGGCGAAAGTCGGGCCGCATCGAGAAGCACAGGGAGCGAATGGTCCCACGCATGATTGCGCAAGGCATTCCCGAAGAGTTCGCAGAGCGCATTTTTTCACAGATTCGCGGCTTCGGCGAATACGGTTTTCCGGAGAGCCACGCGGCGTCTTTTGCCTTACTGGCTTACGTCACGGCGTGGCTCCGCTGCCACCACCACGACGCCTTCACCTGCGCGATTCTAAACGCTCAGCCCATGGGTTTTTACACGCCAGCCACGCTCGTCGAAGACGCCAAACGCCACGGCGTCGAGGTCCTCCCGATCGACATCAACAAGAGCCGCTGGAACTGCGAGCTCGAAGAGCGAAGCCCCGTGGGCGATGCGAGGCATCGATTTTACGGGGCACCACGGTTCGGGGTACGCATGGGCCTTCGTTACGTGAAAGGTCTCGGCGTCGTCGAGCGCGAGCGAATCGAATCTGCGAAAGCCCCGCACCCCAATCTCGCGAGCTTCGTCCGGGAGACGGCGCTCAACAAGAAGGCTCTTCATGCGCTCGCTGAAGCGGGGTCGTTCGAATGCTTCGGTCTCAACCGGCGTGACGCGATCTGGCAGGTTCGAAGCTTGTCCCGGTTCACGCGGGATTCGTTGCCGTTGGAGCCCGCATCGAGCCAGATCTCATTCGGTTCGCTTGCACGCGACGACAAAGTAATCTGGGATTACCGCACGAGTCACCACAGCACGCGCGGCCACCCGATGCGCGGTCTTCGACCTGCCCTCCGTGCCCGCGGCATCCCTGACGCCACTGCAGTTCAGCGCCGCCCGCATGGCGACGAGCTTCGATATGTCGGGATGGTGATTTGCCGGCAGCGCCCCGGCACGGCCTCAGGTGTGACTTTCTTCACGCTCGAAGACGAAACCGGCTTCGTCAACGTCGTCGTGTGGAAACGCGTGTTCGATCAACACGTGGCACTCGCCAAGACCGCAGCGTTACTCGGTGTCACGGGCGAAATTCAAAAGGCCGATGGGGTCATCCACCTGATCGCAAAGTCGCTATGGGTTCCGGAAGTCGCGCTCGCCGATCAAACGCATCGCTCCCGGGATTTTCACTGAAAACCGAGCATCCCGAGCTGGTACACCCAAGACACCATGATGCCAATCTGCACCAGGAAGAGCGTCACTCGAATCGTCACCGCGATCTCGCTAGTCGAGATCAAATGCACGGTCGACTGCGCGACTCGCGCGACCAGCACCCAACGCGCGAGCGGATCGGTGATCGCGCCGTGTCCCGTCACCATCGCGAGCAGAATGAGCCCGCCGAACATGGCGAGGTTCTCATAGC
The DNA here is from genome assembly GCA_049669945.1 of Polyangiales bacterium. GTDB lineage: Bacteria > Myxococcota_A > Polyangia > Polyangiales > Houyiibacteriaceae > SG8-38. Next base: position 1,577 of record JBATLA010000570.1, read on the forward strand.
AATTCGCATGAGCCCGGCAGAGGCGACCGGAAAACTCCGACACGTCGCTGCCGCTCGGGTGGAACTCGTTCGCGGCGCGCTGCTTTGTCAGTACCAAGATGGTTCGATAGCTGACGATCGCGATCGCGAGCAGCAGGGTCCAAGCGACATATCCAATGAGTGCAAGCGCTGAAGGGGACATCGGTTTCTCCTAGTTGCCACGACGGGTAGCGCGCGGACTATACTGAGTGAAGGCGCTGCCAAACAAGGTCTCTTGGGGGAGGGGACGCACATGAAGACACTGATCTTGACGCGCTCCGAGGTCGAAGCGCTGGCGACGATGGAGTTGGCCGTGGCCGCCGTGGAGGCGGCCTTCGAAGCCTTCGGGCGAGGCGAAGCGTCGATGCCTCCAAAAGTCTACCTCCCGATCGACGACCACGACGGCGACTTTCGGGCGATGCCCGCACGACTAGGCTCATCCGCTGGCATCAAGTGGGTCAACGTTCACAAGTACAACCGTGAACGGCACGGCATGCCTACCGTGATGGGCGTCTACGTGCTCAGCGATCCCGCCAATGCCTTCCCTCTTGCCGTGATGGACGGCACCTCGCTCACGGCATTGCGAACCGGCGCTGCCGCTGGGGTCGCATCGAAGCACCTCGTCTCGGTGGCGCCCCGGACGATCGCCTTCATCGGCTGCGGTGTTCAAGCCCGGACGCTGCACGGCGCGCATCGCGTCGTGTTTCGGGAGTTCGAGACGCTCGCATACGACAAGAGCCCGGAGATGGCCGCTGAGTTCGCGCACGAGACCGGAGGACGCGTGGTCAGCCTCGAAACCGCAGCCAGCGCCGACATCGTCTGCACAGCCACTCCATCACGCGTCCCATTTGTCGAGCCGGGCTGGGTCACACGAGGTGCACACATCAACGCGATGGGTGCCGACGCCCCGGGAAAGCAGGAGCTCTCGATCGGTGTCTTGCGTGCGGCCGAGATCTACATCGACGACATCCATCAGGCCGAGGGGAGCGGTGAAATCAACGTGCCTCTCAGCCGCGGCGAGCTCGCAATAGACGACCTCGCAGGGACGCTCGGCGAGGTGGTCGCCGGTGTACTGCCGAAACCTGCGGCCGGTGTGACCACCGTCTTCGACTCGACGGGTCTTGCGATTCAAGACCTCGCTCTCGCGCGCGCGATCTACGACCACGCGTGCGATCGTGGCGTTGGTACTGAAATCGACCTCGTCGGCCTCGCCGAGTAGGCTCTCGCAGGTGCTGCGAATCGCAACACTCGCTCTACTCGTCGCCCTGCTCGTCGCCCGTCCTGGCGCTGCGGAGGACACCCCGCCTGGGTTCTTCGGGGAGCCGGACGCCTCACGGATCGCATCGCTCCGCGAGTCACCCATCGCCGAAGTGAAGAAGGGCAAAGGGGGCCGGAGCCTCGCGTTTCAGATTACGCTCGAAGACGGAACAAAGGGCTACTTCAAGCCCAAGCAGACCTTCTCGGCAGCGCACTGGTACTCTGAAGTGGCCGCCTACTACCTGGACCGGGCGCTAGGCATGGGGCGAGTCCCGCCGACCACCGGCCGGAGGTTTCCCTGGGACGCACTGAAGAAAGCCGCCGGGAAGGACGATCGGATCGCCGAGCTCGGCGTCGCGCCCGATGGCACGATCAAGGGCGCATTCATCTGGTGGATTCCCGAGCCGCTGAAACGCCTGCGCCTGGGGCGCAGCTGGGAGCGCTGGGTCAGGGTGCAGAGGGCGCTCCCGATCACGCCGTACCAGCGACCGGTCGACTATCGAGCCGACCTCAACCGGCGCCCGGGAATACGCGAAGCCACCGACCCTAGCCGGCCGCTCGCAAAGTCTCCTGAGCAGCAGACGAGGCCCGCTGAGCTCTCCGATCTCATCGTGTTCGACTACCTCACGCAGAACGTCGATCGCTGGGGAGGCGACTTCACGAACGTCCGTACGCGTGGACCAGACGGGCCGCTGGTCTATCTCGACAACGGCGCTGGCTTCTGGCTCGGCGAGCAACGCCTCGGCTTGATGGAAGCCCGATTGAAAGCTCTTCAACGCTTTCGCCGAGCGACCGTGGAAGCAATTCGCGCCCTCGACGTCGACGCGTTCGAAAAGCGTCTCACCGACGACCCCCTCGCCCCGGTGCTCAACCCGAAGCAACTCGAGGGACTGCGCCAGCGGCGCCAAGCCGTGCTCGAGCATGTCGAAAGTCTGGTCGCGCGCTTCGGTGAGGCCCAAGTCCTCGCGTGGTAGGCTCCGCCGATGAAAGCGGGGCTCCGAATTCCGGGGGAGTGGGAACGGCACGAAGCGTGTTGGCTCGCGTTCCCTCATCTGGCGGAGGAGTGGCCGCTCGGGCTCGCGCGGGGGCAGCGATCGATCGC
>JBATLA010000571.1:0-3718 GCA_049669945.1 Polyangiales bacterium
GAGCTAGACTGGGACGCGCTCGGGGGACCCGGCCCAGTCCTGGTGGACATCTTCGACGAGCATCGCTGGGCCGATGCGCGATCTCTCGGGCCTGGCGATTCGAGGCTCGGCGCGCTCGCCCCTGGCGTCTGGAGACTTCAAGTCCGACCCGATCTCTTCTCGAACAACACCGCCGCGGTCGCGTTCATCGTGGTCACAGACCCAGCGGGCGGCGACCCGCTTCGACTTGCGGCCGACGCGGTCGTCGCGAACGCAGACCGGGACGGCTTGGATCCGTTGGCGATGTCGATCCTGGAGGGTGCCTTCACCGGGAGCTCCCGCGACGCCATCGAGGCGTTGTTCGCCGTCCAGAGCTTTGACGTCGTAGCGATGGGAGCCGGCGTCAGTTCGACCGTCGGCGTGGACGAGGTGGCGGCTCTCGCGCAGGAGCGTCGCCGTTGGTGGGCCGCCGGTGCGATCCTTGTCCTTGGGTTCATCGTGAGCATGGTGCTCCTACGCGTCGAGCTCGTGGCCCAAGCCCGTGCTCGGCGACTTCTGGAGGACCTCGGCGAGGGTGCAGCGCCCCCACGGCGCCCGAGCTTTGGGCGTGGCCTCTGGGCGTTCGTGCTGCTCGTGTTCGTGCTGATGGCGGTGCTCGCGCTCTCTAAACGTTGGTTTTGACTGTCGTTTGCGCGCCTCCCCGGGGCGACCTAGATTGCAGCCGTGTTCGACTCGGTTTTGAAGAAGGTGTTTGGCACCAAGCACCAGCGCGAAGTGAAGCGCACCCAGCCCATGGTGTCGGCGATCTCGGCGCTCGAACCTGAGATTCAGAAGCTGTCCGACGCGCAGCTCCGCGGAAAAACCGCCGAGTTTCGCCAACAGCTCGACAATGGCGCACCGCTCGATGACTTGCTGATTCCGGCTTATGCGGTGGCTCGCGAGGCCGGCAAGCGCGTGCTCGGCATGCGCCACTACGACGTGCAGCTCGTCGGCGGCATCGTCCTTCATCAAGGAAAGATCGCCGAGATGAAGACGGGCGAGGGTAAGACCCTGGTCGCCACGTTGCCCTGCTACCTCAACGGGATTGAAGGCAAGGGCGTGCACGTCGTCACCGTCAATGACTACCTCGCGTCTCGTGACGCCGAATGGATGGGAAAGCTCTACGGCTTCCTCGGGCTGAGCACCGGCGTCGTCGTTCCCGGGCAGAGCAACGCGGTCAAGAAGCGCGCCTACAACTGCGACATCACGTACGGGCAGAACAACGAGTTCGGTTTCGACTACATGCGCGACAACATGAAGTTCAGCATCTACGACTACGTGCAGCGTGATCTGAACTACGCGATCGTCGACGAGGTCGACTCGATCTTGATCGACGAGGCGCGAACGCCTCTCATCATCAGCGGGCCTGGTGAGACCGCAAGCGAGAAGTACCAGCAGATCAACGAGATCATTCCTCGCCTACGCGTCGAGGAACACTACGACCTCGACGAGAAGAACCGAAGCGTCACGCTGACGGAAGAAGGCATGGAGGGCGCCCAAGAGCTTCTCGCCGGGCGGGGTCTTCTAGGCGGAGACGGGACGAACCTCTACGACCCCGTGAACCTCGAGACGCTCCACATCTTGCAGCAGTGCCTCCGCGCGCACGCCCTCTACAACCGGGACCAGCACTACATGGTGTCGGAAGACGGCAAGGTCATGATCATCGACGAGTTCACCGGCCGCGTGCTCGCGGGCCGGCGCTGGTCGGATGGCCTCCACCAGGCGGTCGAGGCCAAGGAGCGGGTCCCGATTCAAAGCGAGAACCTCACGCTCGCGACAATCTCTTTCCAGAACCTGTTCCGCCTCTATCGCAAGCTCTCCGGCATGACCGGAACCGCCGACACCGAGGCGACCGAGTTCCACAACATCTACGAGCTCGACGTCGTGGTCATTCCGACCAACAAGCCCATCGCGCGCGACGACGCCGAAGACCTCATCTACAAGACCGAGCGCGAGAAGTTCAAAGCGATCTGCGAGGAGATCGAGGTGTCGCACAAGGCGGGTCAGCCCGTGCTCGTAGGCACCACGAGCGTCGAGAAATCCGACGCGGTCGCCCACTTCCTCGACCAACGCGGCATCCCGCACAACGTGCTCAACGCCAAGCAGCACGAGCGTGAAGCCTATGTCGTTGCACAGGCCGGGACGCCAGGCGCCGTGACGGTTGCGACCAACATGGCTGGTCGAGGCACCGACATCGTGCTTGGGGGCAGCCCGGAGATGATCGCGCGGATGGAGGTTCTCGAGAACGCCCCTGAGGAGGTCCTCGCGGATCCGGCGAGTCGCGATGCCGCGGTCGCCAAGGCCACCGACCACTTCATCACCAAGTGCAAGGAAGACGCACAGCGCGTCAAAGACGCTGGCGGCCTTCGAATCATCGGAACCGAGCGTCACGAGTCCCGACGCATCGACAACCAGCTCCGCGGTCGTGCGGGCCGCCAGGGTGACTCCGGCGCATCCCGGTTCTTCCTCTCGCTCGAGGACGACCTCATGCGCATCTTCGCCGGTGAGCGCGTTCAGGCGATGATGGACCGACTCGGGATGGAGGAAGACGTCCCCATCGAGCACCGCTGGGTCACCCGAGCCGTCGAGAACGCGCAGAAGAAGGTCGAGGAGCGCAACTTCGACGTTCGTAAGCACCTGCTCGAGTACGACGACGTGATGAACCAGCAGCGCAAGAGCATGTACGCCTTGCGAAAGCAGGTCCTTCGCGGTGAATACCGCAGCGTTCCGACAGACGAAGAGCGCAAGGCCGGGGTCGAGCCCCAGCCGTTCGTCGACGAGGTCGACGCCGAGCTCGTTTCGCGAGTCGCCAAGGTTGTCGAGAACATGGTGAAGTTCCACTCGTACCCGCTCCCCGACGCTGGGCTGACGCAAGACGAGGTTCCTGCACACCGCAAGCGCGCGGCCGAGTCGGACCTCGCGTCGTTGACCGACGTGCGCGTGGAGCAGCTCGAACGGGACATCTACCTCTGGTTCGGCTGCGTCGTTCCGCTCGAGGAATACCGGAAGGATCCCGTCGGCGCGCACGAGCGGGTCGAAGAAGCGGTCGGCATGTCGCTCTCCGAGCAGAAGGAGCGCTTGCTCGACTTGGTCGACGAGATCGTCACGACGATGACCGAGCACGCGTGCCCGCCCGGCAAGCACTACGAGGACTGGGACCTCGACGGGCTCGAACACGCCTACAAAGAGCAGTTCGGCATCCCTGCGACCGGCATCCGTGACATCACCGACCGCCAGGAGCTCCTCACGAAGCTCTATGCCGATGCGGAGGCGGTGATGGTTCGCAAGGAAGAGGAGTTCGGCACGGAGAACTTCCTCCGCCTCTTCCGAGATCTCTACCTACAAGAGATCGACAAACAGTGGATGGACCACCTGCAGGCGATGGACCACCTTCGCGACGGGATTGGGCTTCGCGGCTACGGACAACGCGATCCCAAGAAGGAGTACCAGCGCGAAGGATTCGACATGTACCTCGAGATGGTGCAGAGCGTGAAGTCGTCGGTGACAGTGTCGATGTTCACCGTAGAGCGCGCCGGTGAGGAAGAGCTCCAGCAACTCGAAGAGCGTCGCCGACAGGCCAGTGAACGACGTCAGCGCCAGATTCGGGCGACGCACCAGGGAGAGGGCGGCCCCGAAGGCGGCCAGCAGCAACAACCTGGCTTGAGCAGGCGCCAACGAAGGGCCGCGGCCGCCAGAGACC
>JBATLA010000572.1:0-3495 GCA_049669945.1 Polyangiales bacterium
GGACTACGGGTGGGGGTGGGTGGGTTGGATGTAACCAAAACCTCCCGACGCCAATCGCCCTTTGCTGCCACTAGCGCAGACTTTGACGCTGATATACCGTCCCCTCTCACCGGGAGGAGCTCATGCGTGTACTCAAGATCGCCGTTGTCATCATCATCGCACTGAGCGTTCTCGTGTTTGGAATTGGGGCGTTTCTTTCGAAGGATTTTCGGGTGGAGCGATCGATTGAGATCGCGGCGGCACCCGAGGTCGTGTTCGATGAAGTGAACTCGTTGAAGAACTGGGGCGCATGGTCGCCTTGGCTCGTGCGCGATCCCTCGATTCAGAATTCCTACTCGGGCCCCGACTCCGGGGTCGGGGCGACCGTGACATGGACGAGCGACAAGTCCGGGGACGGGACACAGACGATCACCAAGAGCGAGCGGCCGACGCGCATCGAGACCTCGCTCGATTTCGGCGACATGGGACAACCCAACTCGGATTGGACGTTCGAACCGAGCGGTGCCGGCACGATGGTGACCTGGGGGCTCAGTGGCGAAGCCATCGGACCGCTCGGCGGCTACTTCGCCAAGATGATGGACGGCATGGTCGGCAAAGAGTACGAGGATGGACTCGCGAGACTCAAGCAGGTGATTGAATCCGCAGCAGCGGAGTAGCTTGCAATGCTGCGTCTGATGCTCGTGAGCGCCGCGCTGCTCGCCTCGGCGTGCCATACGATTCCCTAGCAGCGCCAGCGTCAGCGCCAGCGCCAGCGTTCAGCGTGAGCGCTCAGCGTCAGGTTGACCGGTCAGACGTGTCGCAGTGGGAAAGAGACGTTCTCGTAGTAGTCGACGCGCGGTTCTCCTCGTGGTCCATCGAAGATCACTGCCGCCGCGTCGATTCTCGCGTGCACCTTCCCAAGCTTCTGCTTGCGCAGCCACATGGCCGTTGCGCGCCTCACGCGCTCGAGCTTCTTGCGGCCGAGCGTTTCAGCGGGGTGGATCGGCAGCGCGTTCGTTCGTGAGCGCACTTCGCACACCACGACCAGCGAGCCGCGTCGCGCGACCACATCGAGCTCCAAGCGGCCGGTGCGCACGTTGCGGCCGCAGATGGAGAATCCGCGTTCTTCCAACAGTGCCGCGACGAGTGCTTCGCCGCGTCGGGCGAGCTCACTCCGATGGTGGGTTCGCGTCTTCGCGGACGCAGTAGCTTCCGCGCAAGCCGTCGCCGCCTGTCTCGAGGACTTCTTCACACTTGAAGCCGCCCGGGCAGCCGCAGGTGGGAAGGCCGCTTCCGTCCGGCGCGCCGCATCGGCACGAGCAGTAGACCTTCTCTTCGACTTCGCTTTCCGGGACGCAGGTCTCTTCACCGAGCGGGCAGCCGTCTTCTTGGAGATTGTTCGGGTCACCGTCGAGTTCTCGGACGAGGCACACACGCGTTGCGCACTGAACCGAGCTGGTCTCGAGATACGTCTCGGAGGCTAGGAAGCCGCCCGCCGGCACCCGTTCTGGAACGCATGCGTCCCCCACGCCGGTCTCCGAGCATGCTGCACCCAGCAGCGCGATTGCCACCAACCCCACCAAATCAAGCCATTTCCTCGACATCATGTCCCCCTAAGAAGCACCCGGTCATCCTCAGCATAACGGCAATAAGAGTTCGGACCCAAACTTCCCCCGCCGTCCGGGGTCAGAAGAGGAGACGCCGGGCAAGCCAAGCGCTCCTCGGTCGAATTTGTCAGGTCCATGCGCAGGTTTCCAGTCCCAATTGCAGTCACCCCGTCAAAAGCCCAATGGGACTATACCTTGACGACCCCTTGGGCTGGTTTCTATGATGGAACTCGAGCGAACCGGAAGGGGCTGGTTTCGTTCGAATTTTGGGGGACTTTATGAACTGGATCCGCTTGTGGGCGCTGCCTGCGTTGGTCTGGGCGGTCAGTGTTGGCACGCCAGCCGAGGCGCAGGACATGAGCTTCGGTCTCGAGGAGACCGGGCAGAGCCAAGCGCCGGTGAAGCTCGGCAAGCCGTCGAAGCGACTCGCGGAAGCGCTCAATGCGTTCGAGGCGAAGAAGTACGAAGACGCCGCGATGAGCTTCGAGCGCGTCGCCGCGGGCAAGTCCAAGGACGGCCTCGGCAACCGCAACAAAGCGCAGTTCATGTTGGGGCAAACGCTCTACAACATGGGCTACTACCAGTCGTCACTCACCGTCTTCGATGACATCAGCGCGCAGGGGCCGCGTCATCTCTTCTTCAGCGAGACGCTCGAGTGGCTTGGCAAGCTCGCGTCGAAGCTTCCGGAGTCGTCGGGGATCATCGAGAAGGTCGGCCGCTACGGCATCGGCGCACTCGAGGAGTTCAAAGACAACGATCCGGGACTCTACAACCAGCTCCTTTATTTGATGGGCCGTCACCTCTACTCGCAGGCGTCGTTCCGTCAGGCCATCGACGTGTTTCAAGAGGTCGATCCCAACGCGAAGGAATACACCTACGCGAAGTTCTTCGAAGGCATCTCCTTCATTCGCATGCGCAAGGCGCGTCCGGCCATTGCGTCGTTTCGCGCGATCCTCGACGCCATCGACGCAGGCGACGTGCGGGGTGTGGACGAGAGCCGCATGGAGAACCTCGCTTGGATCTCGCTCGCTCGCGTCTACTACACGGCAGCGAACCAGCAGCAAAAGGGCGGTCAAATCGATGGCACGCTGCTCGGGCAGTCGGTCGAGTCGTGGACCAAAGTCGACCAGTCGAGCGAGTATTGGCTCGATTCGCTGTTCGAGTCTTCGTGGGCGTTCTTCCTCGCTGACGAGTACTCTCGAGCGCTCGGCAACGTGCATACCCTGTACTCGCCGTACTTCACCGACGCGTTCTACCCGGAGGCGCTAGTGCTCAAGGCGGTCACGTTCTTCGTGAACTGCCAGGTCGACAATGCCGAAGCGACGGTCGCCAGGTTTCACGACCAGTACGACCCGGTGAAGCGCGAGCTCGATGCGGTGCTCCGCAAGCACCAGGACAATGCGGATTTCTTCGAGTTCCTCAAAGAGGTCCGCGACGGTAGCGCCGACCTCTCGCCCGACGTCCGACCGATTGTCTCGACGGCGCTCAGCGACCGCACGGTCCTTCAGCATCTGGAGTACGTCGAGATTCTCGACCAGGAAGAGGCGAAGCTCGGCAAGTCGACCCAGAAGTTCCAGGACTCGCCCGTGGGCGGCAAGATCCTCGAGGACATCGCGCTCGCGAAGGCCTTCGCCGTCGATCAGGCAGGCGACCTCGCGCGCGGCCGCTACAACCGACTCATTCGCGAGCTCAAAGACCTCAGCAATCAGGTCGACACGGTGGAGCTCGAGATCGCGACGTTCCGCCGCGGTCAAATCGACCAAGAGCTTCAACAACAGATGACGATGGCCAAGCAATCGAAGGGTGGCGACGTCAACGTGGACGAAGAACATCAGCTATGGCCGTTCAATGGGGAGTGGTGGCGAGACGAGCTCGGGTTCTATCGACAACAGGTGACTAACCTATGCAC
>JBATLA010000573.1:0-2874 GCA_049669945.1 Polyangiales bacterium
ACCAAGCGGAGACCGTGCTCGCTCGTCTGCTTCGCGGTGCAGGCGTCCGCGGGCTCGGCGGCATCGCGGCGCGACGTGCCGACGATGTCGTTCGTCCCCTCATCGACTGCCGACGCTCCGAAGTGCTTGCCTACGCGACGGAGCGGGGTCTCTCCTTCGTCACGGATCCGTCGAATCATCAGCGCGCCTTCGAGCGGGTTCGAATCCGCCACGAGGTGCTGCCGGTGCTTCTCACGGAGGACCCGCGGGTGGTCGAGCACCTCTGCGCCTTGAGCGACGAAGCCGCCGAGCTGAACGCCTACGTCGACGAGACGACCCCAGCGCTTCCACCGTCGGGGGAGCGGGCGGTTTCCGTGGAGAGGCTCACCGAGCTCCCCGCGCCTGTGCAGATCCGCTGGCTTCGAGGCTGGATCGCCCGGGAGACGGGCTTAACCCCTGGTCGCAGCCACCTCACCGAGCTCGGCCGACTTCTTACGGGTCGCGGAGAGGTGCTGCTAGGATCGGGGTGGTCGGTTCGCCGCGCAGGTGGCCGGCTTTCGTTGGAATATCGTGAGCATCGTAGAACTCGTAGCAATCGGTCCTGAGCCCTCGCAGGGGCGACGGTTGCCAAGCAGCCCCGGCGGCCTCACAAAGAAGGGAGGGGCAAGGGCCCCAGCCTAACTCGACTACGCGGCCCCGCGTCCCGACTCACCGAATGAAACAAAGCCAAAAAACACTGCTCTTCTGGGTGCTCGTCATCCTGATGTGCATCGTGATCTTCAACTTCGTCGCCCGGGAGGAGCAGCCACGCAGCGTGCCCTTCAGCGAGTTCGTCACCGACGTCTCCGCGGGCAAGGTCAAGAAGGTCAAAATCCGCCCACAAGAAAACAGTGGCGAGTACACCTACTGGCTCAAGTCCGCCGTCGACGAGAGTGCGCCCTCTGGGCAGCGGGGCGCCCGCAACGAAAAGGTCACCGTCGGCATCATGGGTGAGCAGATCAACCAAAAGCTCCTCGATAACGAAGTGAGCGTCGAGTACATGCCGGAGGATCAGAACAGCTTGTGGACGAGCATTCTCGTCACTTGGCTCCCGATGATCTTCCTCGTCGGCATTCTGCTGTTCTTCATGCGCCAGCTCCAGGCGTCGGGTGGCAAGGCGATGAGCTTCGGCAAGTCTCGTGCGCGCCTCCTAAACGAGTCGCAGAACAAAGTGACCTTCAAGGATGTCGCCGGCATCGATGAGGCCAAGGACGACTGCGAAGAGATCATCGCCTTCCTGAAGGACCCGAAGAAGTTCCAGCGGCTCGGTGGTCGCATTCCGAAAGGCGTCCTCCTCATGGGCGCGCCGGGTACCGGCAAGACTTTGCTGGCCCGTGCCATCGCTGGCGAGGCGGGCGTTCCGTTCTTCAGCATCTCGGGCTCCGACTTCGTGGAGATGTTCGTCGGCGTTGGCGCCTCGCGCGTTCGCGACCTCTTCGAACAGGGCAAGAAGCACGCTCCCTGCATCATCTTCATCGACGAGATCGACGCAGTCGGCCGGCATCGTGGCTCCGGCCTCGGTGGGGGACACGACGAGCGGGAGCAGACGCTCAATCAGCTTCTCGTCGAAATGGACGGATTCGAGTCGAGTGAGGGCGTCATCATCATTGCGGCGACCAACCGGCCGGACGTGCTCGACCCGGCGATCCTTCGCCCTGGCCGTTTCGACCGTCGCATCATCGTGCCCCGGCCGGACTTGAACGGGAGGCAGGGTATCCTCGCGGTGCACACCCGTCGGGTCCCGCTCGGCGACGACGTGCAGCTCGACATCATCTCGCGCGGGACTCCCGGGTTTTCGGGCGCCGATCTAGAGAACCTCGTCAACGAGGCCGCGCTCCTTGCCGCCCGCCAGGACAAAGATCTCGTCTCGATGGCCGACTTCGAGATGGCCAAAGACAAGGTGATGATGGGCTCGGAACGCCGCTCGATGGTGATCAGCGAGCACGAGCGCAAGACGACCGCTTATCACGAGGCGGGCCACACCTTGGTGGCCTGGCAGCTCCCGAACCACGACCCGATCCACAAGGTCACCATCATCCCGCGTGGCCCCGCGCTCGGGCTCACGATGGCGCTGCCTGAAGAGGACCGCCAGAGCTACAGCGCGGAATGGATCCTCGACCGGATCGCCATGGCGCTTGGTGGGCGTCTTGCCGAGGAGGTCGTCTTCGGCCAGCTCACGACTGGCGCCTCCGACGACTTCAAGAAGGCCACCCAGCTCGCTCGCTCGATGGTCACCGAGTGGGGCATGAGCACTAGCCTCGGGCCGCTCTCGTACGTCGAGAAAGAGGAGTCGGGCTTCCTCGGGCAGACCTATCACAAGGACTACTCCGAGGAGACTGCCAAGGAAATCGACGACGAGGTCCGAAGCATCATCAGCGCGCAATACGCCCGGGCAAAGACCGTCATCGAGGAGCACCGCAAGGAGCTCGACGCCATCGCAGAGGCCTTACTCGAGCGTGAGACGCTCGGCCGCGAGGAGATCGAGGCGATCATGAGCGGCAAGGACTTGCCGCCGCGCGTCATCGTGAGCGTGCCAACCTATGCGGAGAAGCGCCGCGAGAACGAAGAGAAGCGAAAGGGCGCGATCTTTCAGCCCCGGCCGCGCGAGGTCCCGAGCGCAGGGTAGTTGACGGAGGTCTCAATGCCCGAGCTTTGGGGCGTCCTGAACGTGACGCCCGACTCCTTCAGCGATGGTGGTCGGTACCTGGATCCGAGGGCTGCCATCGAGCACGGGCGTCGCCTCTTGGGGGAAGGTGCCGACGTCCTGGACGTCGGCGGAGAGTCGTCCCGACCGGCCGGAACGGCCTACGGCGAAGGCTTTGCCCAGGTCTCCGCCGCCGACGAGATCCAGCGTGT
>JBATLA010000574.1:0-2416 GCA_049669945.1 Polyangiales bacterium
CGCAGCGCATGAGCCTCACAGATCTGCGAGTGCGGGATATCATGGTCACCAAGCCTCTCGTGTTCAAACCTGAGCGTCGACTCCTCGATGCGGTTCGGGTCTTGGTCGACCAGCGGCTCCCTGGCGCTCCGGTCATCGATGACCATGGAACCCTCCTCGGCGTGCTCACCGAGAGCGAGTTCCTCCAAGCGGTGGTCGTCGCTGGCTATCACGGAGAGAGTGGCGGCCGTGTCGTCGACCACATGAATCGCCATGTGCAGACGGTCGACGTCGATGCGAGCTTGTTCGACGTGGCGATGCTGTTCATCGCAACCTCGTTTCGCTGGTTTCCGGTGGTCGACGAGAACCGCGTGGTGGGCATCATTGCGAGGCGGGAAGTGCTGCGCGCCATCATCGACTCGTTCGGGCGCCGCCGATCCGGCGTCCGCGGCTGAGCCCTCTCAGTCGTCGAGGGCCGCCAAGCCCTTGCGCTCGGCGTCATCCATGCCCCGAGAGAGCAGGCCCGGAAACAGACCGAGTAACCGAATCAGCCTTCCGCGGCCCCTTGGTACGAGCACTTCGCGCGTGGGCGACTGAATGGCGTCCACGATCGCGCGGGCGATGCGCTCCGGCGGCATCGGCTTCTCCGTGAAGACCACCGCTCCAGCGCGCTTCTTGCGCATCCCCTCGAGCATCGGAGTATCGACGGCGCTGGGGCACGCCAGGGTCCAGTGCACCGGTGCGTGCCGATGGTCTAGCGCGCAACTATGCGTGTAGGCGCGAACCGCGTGCTTGGTCGCGCAGTACGAAGCGAGGTCCGGCGCTGGTGCGAAGGCCGCCATGCTGGCCACGTTGATCACATGTCCTTTTCCGCGCCCGAGGAAGCGCGGAAGAAACGTTCGGACTCCGTTCATGACGCCGAGCAGGTTTACCTCCACCGTCAACCGGTCGTCCTCCGCAGACACTTGGTCGCAAGGGCCCGGCAGACACACGCCCGCGTTGTTGACCAGCACGTCGATCGCGCCGCCCTCCGACTCGACCGCAGAGGCGATCCGCTCCCATGCATCGAGGTCCCGAACGTCGAGAGCCGCGGTCTGGATTGCGGGCAGCGAATCGCGAAGCCGTGCGAGCCCGTCCTCGTCCACGTCGACAGCGACGACCCCATGCCCCGCTTCGAGGCAGAGTCGCGCGATCGCTGCGCCGATGCCCTTTGCAGCCCCCGTGACCAACACCCGCTTCATCGAACCCTACTCGAAGACGGAGGCCCAGATATCGGGCCCCTCCCGCCAAACGACCACAGCGTTCCCGCTCGGATCCATGGCGACGCTTGGTTGGATGGCCGGTCCGGTAAACTCGTCTACCCCGAGGCGGACGGGATCCAACCATTCGCCCCCGCTGTACATCTGCGCCCAGGCATCGACCAGGCTTTCGAACTCCGCCTTTTGAGCGTAAGCGACGACGGCGTTTCCGACGGCGTCCATCGCCACCCGCGGCTCGCCCCGAATGTCACCCTCGGAGAGGACGACCGGCTCGCCCCAGCCAATTTCGGCGGAGTATCGGGCGGCAGCAACCTGGAGGTCTGTCGGCCCCGACTGAATCCACACTGCGGTTGCGCGTCCCTGGGCGTCCATTGCCACGGCGGGGGAGGAGGCACTCAGCGAAATATCTACGCGCTCCGCCGCGGTGAGCTCGCCTGCGGCGGCGTCCCAGGTGCTCGCCCAGATGTTGTAGCGAAGGCCGGCCGTCTGCTGCCATACGAACACGGCATCGCCCGTTGCCGATACCGCGAGGTCCGGCTCAAAGGCGTTGCCCGTCGTGTTGTCTTCGACTCTGGCGGCGTCACCCCAGCCCGCGCCCGACGTGAATCGGTTGCCAAAGATGTCGATCGCCAAGCCGTTGGGCGTTTGGCTCCACGTCGTCCAACCGTCGCCCTCGGGGTACAGCGCGACCCCGAGGTTGGTGGGCTGTCCCGGCTCGTTGTCGATGATCTCGGCGTCGCCCCAACCACCGGTGGTCTGAAAGTAGTTCGCCCAGGCGCCCGTTCCAGTGGCGAAAACGGCCATCACATTGCCCGTGTCGTCGACAGAAAGGCGCGGGTCGCCGGCCGTGGAAGTCCCTTCGTAGACCGGCCAGATGCCTCCCCAGCCGCTTGCCGATTCGTAGCGACGCGACACTACGCCTCGCAGAACCGGGTCGGCAAAATCACCCCACGCCGCCGTGGCGACGCCGTCCGGGTCGACGACGACGTACGGCTGCGAGGTCTCGTCGAGGTCCATCGTATTGCCGTCGGTCGATCCGATCCAGGTGTCACCTTCCCATCCGTCGCCGCTCGCGTAGTGGTTGGCCCTCACGTTGTAGGCGCCGAGATTGAACTGCACCCAGACCGCGACCGCTTCGCCGTTGGCGCCGATCGCCACGTGAGGGTTGAGGCCGGTGC
>JBATLA010000575.1:0-3159 GCA_049669945.1 Polyangiales bacterium
TTTCAGCATAGACCATCGCGGCGGAGGCGGGCAAACATCGCACCTGCGTTGCTGTTTGAACGCCGACCCCACGGCAAGAACCGTGAGGCGTACATGTTGGACGTGACCGAGGGCATCCTGGACGCGATCCGCTTTCACATCCGACACTGACACGATGGAGGCGCAGCTTGCACAACGCTCCAAGCGAAGTGCACGCCTTGGTGAACGTGCATAGCTGCGTTCCTAGAGTCGTTGCAGCCCGCTGCGGCAGCTCATTTTGCCTAGCGCATTCACTAGGGCCCCGCTACGCGCAGCGTTGCCCGGTGCAGTTTGGGTCCTGACGAAGGTGGCAATTGCTGCCACGAGCGCGGTCCGAAAACGATTCGAGAACGCGCCTGGACCTCCCCCATCTGGTACACCCTGTCGCAATGACGATTCGGCGTCCTCGAAGGCAAACGCTCTGGGCCACCGCCTGCGTCTTGTGCGCGGCTGCTCTCTCCTTCGTGGTTTACGAGTCTTCCGCGAGTCTGAGCAGTGCGTTTGCACACGAGCTCGTCGCCAAGCTCTCCGGTACCGTTTACTTCCTCACGGTCGCGTTCGGGGGGTTCTTCGTCTATCTGATCGCCTCGCTCGAGGATGCGCCCTTCACTTACAGAGCGGCGGGCGCTCTCGCCACACCATTTGTCTGGATGACGAAGGAATCCGTTCGCCTGCTGGAGTCTCATCCGCTGAGCGAGTGCCTCTACTACTTCCTCAATCCGCTCAACCTCTGGTTGCTGCTTCTCGTCGTGCTGGAGATGGCGGCGGCGACACTCGTGGCACGAAGGCTGCGCCGGAACCGTGGTGAGCCGAGCCGCGTGCTCACGCCGGCGCCGCTCATCACGATCGCCGTCAGCCTCTCGCTCTTCGTCGGGCTCTACGCCTGGGGCCGTGGCGAGAACATCTACGTACTGTTTCTCTCAGGCTACCGTGGGCTCTTCGGCGCCGGAGTTGCCGTCCCTTGGGATGCGGAAAATCATGAGGCAGTTTCGAGCCGCGCGAAGCAGGCGCAGCTCCCTCGGGACCGGCCCACCTCAAGTAACCGTCCCGACATCGTCTTCATCGTAGGCGACAACCACAACGCCGAAACGATGAGCTGCGCGGGGCATCCCATCATCGAGACTCCGGCCTTGGACCGCCTGGCGCGCGAGGGCGTGCGATTCGAGAGTGCGTTCAACACGACCTCGCTGTGCAGTCCTTCGCGCGCCAGCATCCTCACCGGCGCCTACGCCCATTCCCACGGCGTTAAGAACAACCACACTCCTTGGACCGGCGAGATGCCTACCTTCCTCGAACACCTGAGCGACGCTGGCTACGCGACCGCGTTCATCGGTAAGTGGCACATGCCGGGAGATGGCCTGCCCGAGATGCCTTTCCTCGACTTGTTCGTCTCCTACACCTACCGCGAGGGCCAGGGAGCCTACTTCGACTGCCCCATGGTCGTGAATGGGCGCGAGGTCGCCTCACGCAAGCCCTACATCACCGAGGAAGTCACCGACTATGCGATCGACTTCATCGAGCGGGCGGCGGCAGAGCCCGCCGAAGAGCGTCGTCCGTTCGCCGTCTACCTTGCGCACCGCCCGGGCCATCCTCCCTACCAGGCGCCCGCCGGCATTGACGGAATGTACGACGCGGCCGACGTCCGTGAGGCCCTGCCATCGAACGTCGATGCCTGGTGGTTTGGAAAGACGCACGGCAACGTGTTTCAGGGCACGATGATGGGCTCGTACTTCGACCAGTACCGTGGATACCTAGAGACTCTCACTGCGATGGACGAGGACATCGGCCGCCTGCTCGAGCGCATCGACGAGCTCGGTCTGACCGAGAACACCGTCGTCGTCTACATGGGCGACAACGGCCAGCAGTGGGGAACGCACGGCCGCCACGGTATCCGCGAACCTTACGCAGACAGCGCGAAGCTGCCCTTGATCGTGCGCGCTCCGTGGCTCATCCCGGACCCCGGCACACGCCGCGAGCAGATCGCCCTCAACATCGACATCGCCCCGACGCTCTTGGAGCTGGCCGGCCTAGATCCGCCCAATCACGTCGACGGAGAGAGCCTCGTGCCGATCTTGCGCAACGGCAGCGCAAAAAGCCGCGACGCGTTCTTAATGGAGTTCTGGCGCTACTTCCCAGAGAACACGCCTTCATACCGCGGGGTGCGCTCTCAAACGCACATGTACATCGAGTTCGAAAAGGGACGGGAGCCCTGGCTGTTCGACCTCACGAGCGATCCGGATGAGCTGCACAATCTCCACACTGCACTGGAGGGGAACCATGTGCTCCCGGATTTGCTCGAGTCGCTCGAACGTCTGCAGGCCGGTGACGGGCCGTAAAAGGCCTCCACGCAGGGAGCGGCGTCTCCAAAGTGTTCCGAGAAGCCGGCCTTGACGATGATTGCAGGGGCGGGACTTGCCCGCATCGCCATGTTCACGGTTCGTCACTTCATATCCTCTGATCTTGGGCGGCGGGCCAGTTCTCCTCTGACGTTGATCGGCGCCAATAGGGACCCCGATATAGGGAGCGCACAACAATTACGTATAGACCGCCGCTCACCATGGGGGAGAGTCTTCGAGATCCGATAGCAGCGCAGGTCGCGCCGCTCCTTCTCCCCGGGTTACCTAGTGGAGGTCATCATGAAGAAACTATTTCCAATCACCATCATCGCATTCGCCGCGGCTGCGTTTTTCGTATCCGACGTCGAAGCAAAGAGCGTGACGGGTACATGCAACCAGATCATTGCCAGCGCGCTCGGTAGCGCCCAGGCCTGCGCGGACATGAGTTGCGAGCCAACTCAATGTTTGGACGTCACCAACGCTTTCGTCGAGTTCGTCGCGACCGAGGGTTGTCTCGTGGCGTTTCAGAACGGCGAGCTCAAGGGGCTATCGGGCCCTGCATCCGTGCAACCTAGCGGTCCAAATACTGCCCGCATCAAGAACATCCAGTCCGTGGTCTGCGGTTCGCTCGATACCTGCGGCCTCTGTTCCTCGGCCCTTGCGCTTGGGATCTGTCCGAACGTCTGCATGCCAGCGATAGAGTAGACCCGCGCGGAGACGACGAATGCAAAGCCTCGGTTTCGGCCGAGGCTTTCTTCTTTCCGGATATTGTGCGTATTTACGACCCTGCGACCCCACCCAGGTT
>JBATLA010000576.1:0-3222 GCA_049669945.1 Polyangiales bacterium
GTCCCACCGGGCCCATGTTCGGCGCCAAAATGCGCTGGCCGGGCGGTGAGGCGCGGGCTCGCGAGGAGGCGTTGCTCGCCGCCGCCGACTTAACCCCCGCGCATTTCGCAAAGTGGAAGCGGGTCGCCCCGGGAACGCGTCGTTTTGTCCGGGTTCCGGTCGGCGAAATCGGCCTTAGTGTGATTGACCATACGGTGACGCTCGATTTCACGCTTCCCGCGGGTTCCTACGCGACCATACTCGTCCGAGAGATTCTCAAGCGGGATGCACCGGCCCCGAAATCCAGCTAAGAGCGCGCTTCCATCCGAGGAAAAGCATGATCGACATTCAAGAGAGACTCACAGCCTTCGCCATGCTCGGCGCCACCTGGGTCATGTGGCTTCTGATCTTCCTCTCCGTCATCGGAGTGGCCATCATCTTCGAGCGAATCTACTACTTCTTCTCTTCGCGGGATGACGTTCGAGCGCTTCAAGAGGACCTGAGGCTATTGCTCGCCAAGAACGACATCCCCGGCGCGCGTGAACGCCTCTCGCAATCCAAGTCATTCCAGGCGCGCATCGTCTATTCCGGAATCGAAGTCGTGGGCGATGGCCCCGAATCGGTGGAAGAGCGCCTCGCTGGCGAGACTGCGGTCGCCCGAACCCAGATGGAGCGAAACCTCGGGTTCCTCGGCACCGTCGGCAACAACGCCCCGTTCGTCGGCCTGCTCGGCACCGTCATCGGCGTCATCAAGGCATTTCACGTCCTCGACGAGAGCGCGGGCAAGGTCACTAGCGGGCTGATGACCGAGGTGGGTGAGGCCTTGGTCGCCACGGCCATCGGCCTTCTCGTCGCGCTTCCCGCGGTTGCCTTCTTCAACTACTTCCAGCGCCTGATTCGCTACCGACTCACCTGGGCAGACGCGCTCGGCCGAGACCTGCTCGCGTACCTCAAGGGTACCGAGCGCAAGGGAGCGGAGTAACGATGGCTGGCGGCGCGCGCTCGGGTGACGACGACGATCTGATCACAGACATCAACGTGACGCCGCTGGTCGATGTCGTCCTGGTGCTATTGATCATCTTGATGGTCACGGCGACGGCCATCGTCTCCAAGACCATTCCGATGGAGCTGCCGAAGGCGGCCACGGGCGAGCAGACGCCCTCCACGTTGGCCGTGTCGATTGACCAAAATGGACAGATCTTTCTCGACACGATTCCCACGACGCCTGAAGAGCTGCGAATGAAGGTCCGCGCAGCGCGGGAAGGCGACGAAGATATCCGAGCCGTGATCGCGGCCGATGGGCGCATCGCGCACGCCAAGGTGGTGCAGGTGATCGACATCTTGCGCCAGGAGCGCATCACCAAGTTCGCGATCAATGTACGTCCCGAGGAGATCGGACGCTGAGTCAGCTGGCGACCGAATCCATGACGACTCCGCTCGAGAATCTGCCCCCGTGGGCGCTCGAAACATGGTGGGTGGTGCTGGCAATCGCGACACACGCAGGCCTGATCGGCGCCATGCCGTCGGTCCCAATGGGCGGCGGATTCGACGACGGCTTGGACACGGTTGCGGTGACGATCGTGGAAGAGCCCCCCGAGCCCGAAGAGCCGGTCGCGGGGGAGCCCGAGGTCGCTGAGCCCGAAGAGCCGGTCGCGGAGGAACCCGAGGAGGTGAAGCCGCCGCCCAAGCCCAAGACCTTCAGGGCGCCCAAGGATCCCCCAAAGGAGCTCCTCGAGGAGCCCCCCGCGGCCGCGCCGGAGACACCCGTTGCGTTCGACAACATCGTGCTCACCAACGACGGCGACGAGCCCAGCGACTGGGCGGTGGACCCGGGGTCCGGTGAGAGCCGCGAGGGGCCGATCGGGCGGCCGGATGCCGTGGTCACCGGACGCAGCCGGGATGGGGTCATCGGCGGCATCATCGGGGGCACGGGAATCGGCGTCGTCGTCGATGTCGGCGATCTCTCGAGCGCACCCATTCCGCCGACTTTGAAGGCAAAGCTCGAAAAACTCTACCCCAAGAAGGCCCGGCAAGAAGGCGTCCAAGGCAACGCCGACGCACGCCTCTACATCGGGCCCAACGGGTTGCCCGCCAAGATCCGGATCCTGACGGAGGACCCGCTCGGGTACGGCTTTGGCGAGGCCTGCAAGAAGGCGCTCCAGGGTGAGAAGTGGAAGCCTCCCATCGACAAGGACGGTAAGCCGGTGACCACGCGCGTCACCTTCCGCTGCGGATTCGAGATCCGCTACTGACCGCCTTTTTTGACGCTCTCCTTGCCCGGGCGGTACCTCTTGGGCATGCGTTGGATGCTTCTTGGTGCGCTCTTGCTGGCGACCGCTTGCTGGGGCCAGGGCGAAGAACCTCCTGGAGAACCGGTGGGCGCATTCGACGCTACCGGCCTGATGGTCGAACAGAGTTGCGGCGAGGTGATTCCGGCGCCGGACCCCCTCGACCTCACGTTCGAGCTCCGCGCCGAGTCCGGCGGCCGCGCATACTGGCGGCGCCAAGGCGGTTCGATGTTTGCCGGGGTGTTCAACAACGACGGGCGGTACACGTTCACGGTGAGCCAAAGCTGGATGGTCATCGAACCCGACCGGTACCGCGGTTTCGTCGGCTGCTCGGTCACGCAGCGGGACACCTTCACGTTCCTCGTCGAGGAAATCGAGACGTCGGTCGACAAAGAAGACTCGGGCCCAGACGCGGGCGTCGATCCCGCACTGCTTTCACTAAGCGGCTCGCAGACGACGGAAATCACTCCGCTGAGCGGCGCCGACTGCACACCCGCCGTTGCGGCGCTGGGTGGACCGTTCCTATCGCTGCCCTGCCGGGTGGAGTACGTTCTCACCGGCTCTGGCATCGCCGTCGAGTGAGGCCTGCTCCCTACTCGTCGTTTGCGGGTTCGGAAGGCGCTTGCGAGGGCGGGAACTCCGATGGCCTCAGCGCTCCCTTCGGCACCGAGGGTGTTGATGGAACCGGCGGCGGGGTGTTGCCGTCTTCGGCAAACGGCCCCGCCAAGCGCTCGGCGCGGACGATCATCTTGGGGGAATGCACACCAAAGAAGACACCAAGCGTCGCTTCGCGGCCGCTGATCTCGTCTACGCGGAAGCCGTTGCGTTCTAGCAATCCACGGATCTCGTGGAGCGCGTACAGGCGAACCGAGTAGTGGCGGTCGTTCTGCTGGCCGCTGTGGCTTGCGACGCGCCGCTTGACCCGCAGGCGTGACGCCTCGTAGTCGAAGTCGGT
>JBATLA010000577.1:0-2428 GCA_049669945.1 Polyangiales bacterium
ACCGCTGCACCGTCTGTCACGGCGAGGGTGGCAAAGGCGACGGCGCCGGCTCGGCCGCGCTCGATCCGAAGCCTCGCGACTTCACCTCCGCGCAATGGCAGGGAGAGGTTACCGACGATCACCTGAAGAAGATCATCGTGTACGGTGGCACGGCCGTTGGGAAGGCGCCGACCATGCCCGCCAATCCGGATCTCGACGCGAAGCCCGAGGTGGTCGCCGAGCTTGTGAAGTACATTCGCGGCCTCGCTCAGTAGCCGCCACGATAAACGTTTCGAATCCGTCACAACGCGCTTGCGTGCGACTGTAGCCTGGCTTACTTATTGCACGCGATTGGCCGGAAATCGGCGCTCCTTACGCTGAGGGGCCCGCTCGAGGGTTGTGTTCCCTTTCGCTGAGGGAAGCGAGGAGTTGTGATGAGGTTCAACAGGGTTGGTGCGTTCGGCGCATCAAGTATCGGGGTTCTGTTGTCTGCGATGGTGATCGTGGGCTGCGGTCCGCAGCAAGCCGCTGAGGTGTCACAGGCACCGGCGCGCTCGACTGCGGATTTGATGAAGCAGCGTGGGCTCTCCGAAGCCGACGTGAGTGCCGCACTGCAAACGTACATGCCGACCGGCAAGAAGGACGACTACATCACCTTCGCTTCCGGTGGACATGGCGGCAATATGATCGTCATCGGCGTGCCGTCGATGCGTATCTTGAAGTACGTCGGCGTATTCACCCCGGAACCCTGGCAGGGCTACGGCTACGGTGACCAGTCGCAGCAGGTCCTCGACCAGGGCAGTCGTTTTGGCAAAGACATGACCTGGGGTGACATGCACCACCCGGCGCTTTCCGAGACGAAGGGCGAGTACGACGGCAGGTACATCTTCGTTAATGACAAGGCGAACGCTCGAATCGCGGTCGTCGACCTGCACGACTTCGTCACGAAGCAGATCGTCACCTCGGAGCTCATCCAGAGCGACCACGGTGCGACCTTCGTCACCCCGAACACCGAGTACGTGGTCGAGTCGAGCCAGTACCCGGCGCCGCTTGGTGGTGGCTACGCGCCAATCGAGCAGTTCCAGGACAAGTACCGCGGCGCGGTCATCTTCTGGAAGTTCGACCGTGAAGCGGGCAAGATCGACAAGACCAAGTCCTTCGCGATGGAGCTTCCGCCCTACATGCAGGACCTCGCGGATGCCGGAAAGCTCGGCAGCGAGGGTTGGGTCTTCATCAACTCGTTCAACACCGAGATGTCCTGGGGCGGCACCATGGAGGGCAACCCCCCCATGGAGTCCGGTGCGTCTCAGAACGACATGGACTACCTCCACATCATCAACCTGAAGAAGGCCATCGAGGTCGCGAAGTCTGGCAAGACGAAGACGATCGCCGGCATGCCGGTCATCATGCTCGACACGATCAACGAGGAGGGCTTGCTTCATCTCGTCGGCGAGCCGAAGAGCCCGCACGGTGTGGACGTCACGCCAGATGGCAAGGAGCTCGTCGTCTCGGGCAAGCTCGACACCCACGCAACCGTCTACAGTTTCGACAAGCTCATGGAAGCCATCGGAGCGGAGAACTATGAAGGCAAGGACCGCTACGGCGTCCCGATCTTGTCGTTCAATGACGTGATTCGCGGCCAGGTCGAGATCGGTCTCGGTCCTCTCCACACGCAGTATGACGACAAGGGCAACGCCTACACCTCCGTCTTCATCGAGTCGACGGTGGCCAAGTGGTCGCTCAAGGACCTCAAGGTCCTCGAGAAGGTCAAGGTCCACTACAACGTCGGCCACATCGTGGCTGCCGAGGGCGACACGGTGAGCCCGGACGGCAAGTACCTAATCGCGATGAACAAGTGGGCACTCGACCGCTTCAGCAAGGTCGGGCCTCTGCTTCCGCAGAACTTCCAGCTGATCAACATCGACAGCGAGCCGATGCAGCTCATCTACGACATGCCACTCCCGCTTGGTGAGCCGCACTACGCGCAGATGATCAAGGCCGACAAGATGTCGCCGGTCGACGTCTACAAGCCGGCCGGCTACGATGTCGTGACCGACGCGCCCAGCCCGAACGCCGTCAAGGCCAAGGAAGAGCGCATCGAACGCAAGGGCAAGGACGTTCACGTTTACATGACGTCTGTGCGAAGCCACTTCACGCCAGATATCGTCCGCGTGAAGAAGGGCGACACGGTGCACCTGCACATCACCAACGTCGAGCAGGCGCACGATGCGACCCACGGGTTCACCGTCGGCTCGTACAACGTGCACAGCAGCCTCGAGCCCGGCAAGCACGTCGACATTACCTTCGTGGCTGACAAAGAGGGCACATTCCCGTTCTACTGCACAGAGTTCTGCTCGGCTCTCCATCTCGAGATGGCGGGCTACCTCCTCGTCGAACCCAGCTAGCGCTAGGTGCTGGGCGCGCCGGCTGTGGCCTTCGGGCTCACGGC
>JBATLA010000578.1:0-2097 GCA_049669945.1 Polyangiales bacterium
GCGACGTAGACCGGCTCTTGGCTGAACGGGTCGAGCCCGGTGACGTACATGCTGGTGGCCATGCTCATGGGGGTCGGGATGAAGTCCTGCACCTGCCGGGGCCTGAGGCCGCGCTTCTTGAGATAGCGTGCCAGCTCGATCATGGACTCGGTCGTGGAGCCTGGATGACCGCTGATGTAGTAGGGAACCAGATGCTGGTCCTTGCCGCTCTTGTCGCTCGCGCAGGCGAACATCTCGGCAAAGCGCTCATAACTTTGCGCGCCAGGCTTCTTCATCTTGTCGAGGACCTCTTCGTCCACGTGCTCGGGTGCAACCGAGAGCTGCCCGCCGGTGTGATGCTCGGCGAGCGCTTCGACGAACTCGGGGCTCCGTTCGGCGAGGTCGTAGCGGACCCCCGAGGCGATGAACGCCCGCTTCACGCCCTTCTCTTTTCGCACCTTGCTGAGGAGATCGACGAGGGGGCCGTGATCGGTGACCAAGTTCTCGCAGACGCCCGGGTGCACGCAGCTCAGGCGGCGGCAGGCTTTTTCGATGCGCTCATCCTTGCACGCCATTTGGTACATGTTCGCGGTCGGTCCGCCGACGTCGCTGATCACGCCGGAGAAATCGTCCATTCGCCGCAGGGCGCGGACCTCGCGCAAGACGCTCTCGGCGCTGCGTGACTGAATGACGCGCCCCTCGTGCTCGGTGATCGAGCAGAAGCTGCAGCCGCCGAAGCAGCCACGCATGGTGACGATGCTGTGCTTGACCGTTTCGTAGGCTGGGATGCCGGCGTCGTAGGAAGGGTGCGGGTAACGCGTGAACGGCAGATCGTAGAGCTCGTCCATCAGCTCTGTGCTGAGCGGCTCGGCAGGCGGATTGAGGTAGACGGCCTCGTGACCATGCGGCTGGATCAGCGGGCGCCCGTTGCCCGGGTTCGTTTCCTTCTGGAACGCGCCGCTCATTTCGCTGAAGCGTTCGTTGCTCTCTTTGATCTCTTCGTAGCTCGGCAAGCGCACGGGCTTGCGATCGCGAATGAAACGACTGGGCTCGATGTTCTCCCACTGGCCCTTTCGAAGCACGTGGGCGGTCCCGCGGATGTCGCGCACTTGTTCGAGCCTCTGCCCTGCGGCGAGGCGATCGGCGAGCTCCCAGACGGGGCGTTCGCCCATGCCGAAGATCAGCATGTCGGCCTTGGCATCGAGCAATACGCTGCGGCGAATCGAATCGCTCCAGTAGTCGTAGTGCGCGATGCGCCGGAGCGAGGCTTCGATGCCGCCGAGGACGATCGGAACGCCCGGGAATGCTTGCCGGCAAAGGTTGCCGTAGACGATGCTCGCGCGGTTGGGGCGCATGTTGGTGCGGCCTCCCGGCGAATACTGATCCTCGGAGCGGACTTTCTTCTGTGCGGTCAGCTTGTTGAGCATGCTGTCGAGGTTGCCGCTGGTGATGCCGACGAAGAGGCGTGGCGGGCCCATGCGGGAGACCTCGCTGATGTCGTCCCACTTGGGCTGGGCGATCATCCCGACGCGGTAGCCGCGACCTTCGAGGAAGCGACCGATCAGCGCGCCGCCGAACGCTGGGTGGTCGACGTAGGCATCGCCGTTGATGATGAGCACGTCGAGCTCGTCCCAGCCACGGGCCTCCATCTCCGCCCGGGTGGTGGGCAGATAGGCAGAGGTGTCGGGCCGACTCGAAGCCCGGCGCCCTTTTCGCGATAGAGGCACGAGGGCCATCCCGCACCTTGCCCATGAGCGAGCGGTCGCGCAAACGTACGGCTCCGAGGGATCCGAGGGCTACGAGGGCTCCGAGGGCTCCGAGGGCTCCGAGGGCGCGGTGCTAGAGTGGAGTGAGATGACCGACGAGTACAACTACGACTCCTTCCACGCAAAGCACTACGAGCTCCTGGATTTCAAGGGACCGCGTATCGGCGATGTCGCGCCTGATTTCACGGCCCGGCGCTTAGACGGGCGCGAAGTGCGCCTCTCGGACTATCGCGGTCCGGTCACGGTGCTGGAAATGGGCAGCATCACATGCCCCATCTACCAAACCCGGGTGAAGGGGATGCATGCTGTTGCGTCCGAGTTTCTCGATTGCCAGTTTCTCGTGCTTTACGTC
>JBATLA010000579.1:0-2413 GCA_049669945.1 Polyangiales bacterium
GCCCTCCTCCGCTTCGACCCGGGAACCAGCGAGTTCAAGACCTACCTGCTGCCCACTCTATCGCCGGACGAGTACGAAACCCCCTACGCGCTCAACGTGCACCGCGAGACGGGCGATGTCTGGCTGACATCGAACATGTCCGACCGAATCATCCGCTTCATCCCAGGCGAAGAGCGTTTCATCAGCTACCCCAGCCCCACCCGAGGGACCTGGCTCCGCGACCTGGTGTTCACGAAAGACGGCAAAGTCTGCTCGAGCTCCTCGAACTTGCCGGCGTATGCCATCGAAGACGGAGTGCCGTCGTTTATTTGCCTGGACCCCGAGGGAGGGGCGAACGACCGGGTGAAGGCGGGACGCTGAACGCTGGCGCTGACACTGGCACCTCTCAAGACTTGAGGGATGCGAGCCCGAAGGGCGAAGCCCGGCGCGAATGCGCCGCCAAGCCCCACAGGGGCGCGGAGGCACGCTGCTCACTCGCGTGAGAGTGATACTAGGACTACGCGGTGGGGGTGGGTGGGTCGGATGTTACTCGGACGCAAATGTTTCGCTTCCGGGCCGGATGCGCTGGGGTGTAGAGTGCCTCACTCGTTTCACTCAGGAAGGATCACCATGACGCAGATGGTTGGAGGAGAGGCGCTCGCGCGGATGTTGGCCGCCGAAGGGGTCGAGGTCGTGTTCGGCATCGTCGACGGCACCTACATGGGGTTCTTTGCAAGCTTCGAGAAGCACGGGATTCGCATGGTGTCGCCTCGGCACGAGACCAGCGCGGCGCACATGGCCGGGGCGTACGCTCGCCTCACCGGCAAGCTCGGTGTCTGTATGGCGTCGAACGGGCCGGGCGTCGCCAACATCCTTCCGGGCGTCGCCGTCGAGAACGGCGAGGGAAACCGTGTGCTCGTGATCACATCGAGTCGGCGCACGCCGATCGCGTACCCCGACCGCGGCGGCACCTATCAGTACTTCAACCAAGCCGGCGTCACGCGCGCGATGTCGAAGTGGAGCGGCGCGGTTCCTTCGTTCGAGCGCCTCCCTGAATTCTTCCGGCGCGCGCTTCGCGTCAGCTACAGCGGCCGGCCCGGTGTGGTTCATCTCGACGTGCCGGAGTCCGTGATGAACGGTGTGTTCGAGGCAGACGGTATCGATCTGCGACCGCCGAAAGAGTACCGGCGGACCACGCCGATCGAGCCAACGCCGAGCGAAGTGAAGGAAGCCGCGGAGTTGCTTCGGAACGCGGAGCGACCACACATCCACTCCGGCTACGGCGTGCTCCACGCGCACGGCTCTGCGGCCCTCCAAGAGGTGGTCGAGGCGCTCGGCTGCCCTGCAACCACGAGCTGGGCGGGGCGCGGCGCCATGCCCGACAATCACGAGCAACTTCTGCCGATTTGGGCGATGGACCCGATCAACCACTCGCGGAGCGAAGCCGACGTCGTCCTGGTGGTGGGATCTCGCCTCGGCGAAACCGATTGGTGGGGTAAGCCTCCGTATTGGGGCAAACCTGGCGAGCAGAAGATGGTCCAAGTCGACATCGACGACGAGATCCTCGGGCTGAACAAGGCCACCGAGCTCGCCGTTCTCGCCGACGCGAACGCCTTCCTCACGGCGCTGGCAGCCGAGCTTCGCCAAACACCGCCAAGCGCAGACAAGCGACAAGCCAACCGCGCGCGCACCGCGAGCCTGGTCGAAGGCCAGGGCAAGGTTCGCGCGCAGCTCGATGCCGCCCTTCAGAACACCTCCGTGCCGATGCACAGCTCGCACGTCCCCGTGACCTGCCAGAAGGTGTTCGGCGACGACGCGGTGTATGTCTTCGACGGCGGCAACGCGACGGTTTGGGCGAGCTTCTTCTCCGACATCAACCGGCCCGACGCGCTGCTGTCGACCTTCAAGTTCGGCATGCTGGGTGCGGGCGTCTCGCAGGCGCTCGCCGGACAGATCGCGCGGCCCGACGCCAAGGTGGTCTGCATCATCGGCGATGGTGCGATGGGCTTCCACATGCAAGAGCTCGAGACGGCACTTCGAAACAAACTTCCCGTCATCTACCTGGTGCTCTGCGACAAGCAGTGGGGCATGGTGAAGCTCACGCAGACGATCGGACTTCAGATGCTGCGGCCGGCCATTGGCACCGACCAACAGGGCACCATCAACGCGGACTTCGAGGAGATTGAGTTCGACAAGGTGGCAGAGGCGATGGGATGCCACGGCGAGCGCGTCGCCGACCCGGCCGAGCTCGAAGGTGCGCTTAATCGCTGCGTCGAGTCCGGAAAGCCCTCGGTGATCCACGTCGACGTCGACCCGAACATGCACTTGTTCGCTCCTGGCCTCCAGGAGTTCAAGGCGATGCACCAGGAGCCCGGCGCCTGATGGGCGAGGGCCCCGCGGTCTTGGTGACCGGGGCGGCTGGCTACGTCGGCCG
>JBATLA010000580.1:0-4416 GCA_049669945.1 Polyangiales bacterium
GGGTCCATGCAGCCGTCTTCATCTTCGAAGCCATCGCGATCCTCGGGGAGGCGTGGGCATTCGTCGCTCGAGTCAGGGATGCCGTCGCCGTCCATGTCGTCGGTTTGTGGCGACCACATGACGCCGACAATCGCGCGGAAGCGCGCCTGACCGACCCCGCGAATGAAGCCCATCCCGACTGCAGCGGTCATGGTCACTTGGTTCTTCGTCCACCGCACGCCGATGTCACCTTCGAGCGTGTTGGTGCTGCGCCCGTCAAACGACGTAGTCCCACGAAGCTCGAGGAGGCCGACGAGATCTTTGGCAGGCGGGATGGGCGGCTTGAGGGAGAAGCCGTACTGGAGCTCTTGACCGAGCGTGTCGACGCCAAATGCGCGGTTGTTCACGCGGTAGCGCCAGCCGAGCATGGTGCCGGCGCCAATGCCGAGCAGATGGAAGTCGCCTAAGAGCTGCGCATCGAACGTGAACTGGCCCTCACTTGCATAGAAGCTGGTGCTCCCGATGGGAATCGGAAAGGCGAGCAGCAAACCCAGCCCGGGGCCGTCAGGCCGATTCTGAGTCTCTTCGGTCTTCTTACCGTAGATGCGGATCTTCGTGGTGAGGCGAGGGTCCTCCACGGCGAACCCGGTAAACGAGGTGTTCCCATTCACCGGCTGAGTGGTCTCGCCATCTTGGTAGAAGATCAGCGGTACTTCGAGAGCGAGGGACCACCGGCCGAACAAGCCAACCTCGGCAAAGAAATCGCCGGTCATCCGGTTGTCGATCACTTGCTCGGTCCCATCGGCGAAGTTCACCCGAAGTGGCCGGTTGGAATACCAACTGGTGAGCCCCGTGTTCCATCGACCGTGGCCGAGGGTCCCGCTCCCGTTGAACCCGAGGAAACCGAAGCGATCCAGCGCTGGACGGAAACGCTCGCTGTTGAACGCTTGGGCGGAGGTGGACGTCGCCATCATGGCGAGAGCAAACGTGACTACCGTCGCAACTCGGCGCATCAGAGCTCACTCGTCGCGAGGAGGTGAGTGGCGTGGACGTTCTTGAGCGCCGCCAGCATGCTCTGCCTGACCTGGGGGACCCGTCGTTCGATGTCATCGAGAAGTTGCTTCACCTCTTGGCGCCAAAGATTCTCCTGCGAGCCGCACAGGTTGCAAGGAATGATCGGGAAGTCGAGATCCGCCGCGTACGCCGCGATGTCGCGCTCGGACGAATAGAGAAGCGGACGAATCACGGTGTTGCGCCCGTCGCCGCTTCGAAGCTTCGCTGGCATCGCACTCAGTGAGCCGTTGAACATCATGTTCAGCATCAAGGTTTCGATCGCATCGTCGCGGTGATGACCGAGCGCGATCTTGGTGCAGCCAAGTCGCTCGGCGGCGTTGTAGAGGATCCCTCGGCGCAGCCGCGAGCACATGCTGCAGTAGGTCTTCCCCTCGGGGATCCGCTCGGTCACCAGCTGGTAGGTGTCCTGGCGAAGGATATGGTGCGTGTAGCGCTTGTCGCCCAACCAATCCCGGAGCGGGGCGCCATCGTAGCCCGGCTGACCTTGATCGAGGTGCACCGCGATGATCTCGAACGGCACTGGGGCGCGTTGACGGGCCCGCTCGAGCAGATGGAGAAGCGTGTAGCTGTCCTTGCCGCCACTGATCGCGACCATGAGCCGGTCGCCCGGCTCGATGAGGTCGAAGTCGGCGATGCATCGGCCCATCTCGTGAGCGAGTCGCTTTTCCAGGCTGGCCTGCCCCACACGGCGGGAGTACTCGGCGACTGTCGGCGCTGCAACCATCGGCGTCACTCCGCTCGTCGAATCGCCACAGCGCGCGCATGCGCTTCGAGCCCCTCGAGACGCGCGAGCCCTTCGAGAAGGTCCCCTTGCTTGGCGATCGCGGCGCGCGAGTAGCAAATCAGGGACGACCGGACTACGAAATCGTACACGCCAAGCGGCGAGGCAAAGCGGACGGCCCCGCCTGTCGGGAGCACGTGGCTCGGTCCCGCCGCGTAGTCCCCTGCGGCCTCCGGTGTGTTGTAGCCGAGGAAAATAGCGCCCGCGGCGCCAATCCGCGGAAGCATCGCGTCGGGGTCGCTCACCGATAAGCTCAAGTGCTCCGCGGCCAAGATGGTGGCCACGCGGCCCGCTTCCACGAGGTCTCCGACTACGAAGCAATAGCCATTGTTCTCGACCGCTTCGCCGGCGATGGCCTTTCGAGGCAACGACGCGAGTTGACGCGCGACCGCTGCGTCGACCGCGTCCGCCTGTGATCGCGATAAGGTCACGAGCATGGGGTAGGCGGCCTCGTCGTGCTCCGCTTGCGACAGAAGGTCTGCTGCAACGATCTCGGGATCGGCGCCGTCGTCGGCGACGACAAGAATCTCGCTCGGCCCGGCGATGGAATCGATGTCGACTGCCCCAAAGACCAAGCGCTTGGCGCAGGCAACGTAGATGTTGCCGGGGCCGACGACCTTGTCGACTCGCGCAACCGACTCGGTGCCATAGGCGACGGCACCGATCGCCTGGGCGCCACCGGCATCGACGACCTCTGTCACGCCCGAGACCTCCGCCGCGGCCAAGATCTCGGGTGTTGGGTTCGGCGTGATCAAGACGATGCGCTCGACCCCGGCGACCGTCGCGGGAATCGCGGTCATGAGCACCGTGGATGGGTAGCGGGCTTTGCCACCCGGCGCGTACACGGCAGCCGCCGCTACCGGCTGCACCCGCTGACCGAGGCGCACCCCGTCCTCTTCGTAGAGGAAACCGCTCTCGCGCTGATGCTCGTGGTAGCGACGGATCCGGTCTCCAGCAGCGCGAAGCGACTCGAGAACGGCTGGATCGACCTTGCGGGCTTCGGCCAGCCAGGTGTCCCGGCTCAGGACCAAGCTCTCCGGCCGCCGGCCGTCGAAACGCTCGGTGTAGTCGAGGACCGCCTCGTCGCCCCGCTCACGTACCGCGTCGAGGATCGCGCGCACATCGGGCTCGACGCGCGCGAGATCTTCGTCGCCTCGCCGGCTCAAAGACGTTAGCGTGTCTTCGTAACCAGCTTGGCCCCGTTCGTAGATCGTGAGCATTTGCTGGTTCTAGCCGTCCGTCGGACCGGGTCAACCTCGCAACCTTGCCCTTTGGGGCGGAAAGTGCTCCAACGTCGCCCTCATGAGCGTCCGCCTGCACAACACCCTGACCGGCCAAAAAGAGACCTTCGAGCCGGCCGAACCCGGCCACGCACGCATCTACGTCTGCGGTCCGACGGTCTACGACTACGCGCACCTCGGCCACGCGCGCTGCTACGTGGTCTACGATGTGCTCGTCCGCCATCTGCGGAGCAACGGTCTCAAAGTCACCTACGTCCGCAACATCACCGACGTCGACGACAAGATCCTCAAGCGCGCTTCGGAAACGGGCACCGAGCCGACCGACCTCGCTACCCGGTTTGCAAACGCCTACGCGGAAGACATGCATCGGCTGGGCAACCTCGATCCAGATGTCGAACCGCGGGTGAGCACGCACCTCGAAGACATCTTTGCCCTCGTACAACGGCTCATCGATAGAGAGCACGCCTACGTCTCCGACGGCGACGTCTACTTCTCGGTCGAGTCGTTCCCCGAGTATGGAAAGCTCAGCCATCGCGACCTCGGTCAGATGAAGGTCGGCGCCAGCGACCGGCTCGACGATGCGCAAACCGCTCGCAAACGGCACCCCGCGGACTTCGCACTGTGGAAGAAGAGCGCTGACGGCGCGTGGGGGTGGGAGAGCCCCTGGGGCCCGGGCCGGCCGGGTTGGCACATCGAATGCTCGGCGATGTCGATGAAGCACCTGGGCAATACGCTCGATCTTCATGGGGGCGGACTCGACCTCGTCTTCCCGCATCACGAGAATGAGATCGCGCAGAGTGAAGCCGCGACCGGTGTGCCATTCTCACGCTGCTGGATGCACAACGGCTTCGTCGAGGTCGACAAAGAGAAGATGAGCAAGAGCCTCGGCAACTTCTTCACCGCGCGCGACCTGTTCGAGCGCGTGGAACCCGAGGCGATCCGCTACTTCATGATGACGGTGCACTACCGCGCGCCACTCAACCTCGACTGGACGCTCGATGACGCCGGCAACGTCACTGGGTTTCCGCAGTTCGAAGAGGCCGAGCGCCGCCTCGCCTATCTCTACAAGACCAAGCAGCGGCTTGCCAACCTGCCGGAGAACCGGATCGGCGACAGCGATGGGCCGGTTCCGTCGGAGCTCGGGGACTTTTCGAGCGCGCTCGGGGGTGCACTCGACGACGACCTCAACATGCCCGTCGCGCTCGCGAAGCTCGCGGATTTCCTCAAGACGGTCAACGAGCTGTGCGACCAAGCGATGCGCAAAAAGGGGAAGGCCACACGGTCCGCGGTCGACGCGGCCGCCCGAGGCTTCGACGCGCTCGGGCGCGAGCTCGGCTTGGG
>JBATLA010000581.1:0-3189 GCA_049669945.1 Polyangiales bacterium
AGCCTACGTAGATGTTTCCATCGCCATCGATCGCGGGTGACGAGCGAATCGGCTCGCGGGTGTCATAACCCCAGACGAACGAGCCGTCTTCGGGATCGATCGCGTAAATCGTTCCGTCGGCCGCGGGCTGAATGATCGTTCCGTCGGCGGCTTGGGCGGGACTCGCGTAGATGTGGTCACGAGCACCGAAACTCCATCGCTCCGCCCCATCGATTTGACTTCGTCCATAGAGAAAGCCGTCGAAGGCGCCGACGGCAACGAGCCCGTCCGCATCGGTCGATGCCACCATCGGACTCGCGGCCACCGTGCCGTAGGTCGCGAAGCTCCAGGCGCCGACTCCATCGGCCGCATCGAGGCCAAAGACGTTCACACCCAACGGGTAGTTGCTACCCATGAAGAGCCGCTCGGTTTGCGGGTTGAGCCCAACGAGGGACCAAGTCTGGTCGGCGGTCACGAAGCACCAATCCGACGTCCCGTCGTCTCGGTCGATGGCGTAGGTGCACCGGTTGTCGTTCGGCACGTAGAGTGTCCCGTCGAGTCCCATCGCTACGTTTCCTTCGAACCAGTTGATCAACGCGTCGTGGAGCGATGGCGGATCGGCCTCGAACTTCCACACTTCGGCGCCGTCCTCTCGGTCGAGCGCGTAGAGGAAGCCATCGCCAGAGCCGAAGTAGAGCAGGCCGCGATCGTCGAGCAGAGCCGACGAGTCGACGACCTCCCCCGTGAGGACGGACCAGACCTCGTTGCCGTTCGCGTCGAGCTTGTAGAAGACCCGGTCACCGGAACCGACGTAGACGTTGTTGTCTCCATCGATCACTGCCGTCGAGAAAATCCCCTTGCCGGTCGGAAACACCCAAGGATCGGCGCCGGTGTCGATCGGCAGCACCGGGCTGCGTCCAGTCTGCATCGCCGTGCGGCGGAACTTCGGCCAAGGGCTCTCGGCGTCCATCGGGACGGCGTAGTCGAACTCCTCGACTTGCGTCCGGGCCCCGCCTTCACCGCCCCCGCCGCCGGAACCGCTCCCGCCGTCACTGGTGCATCCAAACGCGATGACCGCAACAGACAACGAGAGTATCGCGCTCAACCACGCTGCACGTGCATTCACGGGACCACCTCCTTTGCCGGACACAACGCTAGGCGCGCGCGAAAAAGCAGTCAACGCATGCCGGCGCCGAGTCGAACATTGTCACGCGCAAACCTTGCGCCTATGCAAACATGTCGTCTACAACCCGGGCGTGAGCTTCGTTTGGGTCGCGATTGGGGGGGCCGCAGGATCGTGCCTTCGCTACTGGGTGTCGCTGGTGCTCGGACCCTACACGGTCGGCCAGGGCTTCCCGTGGGGCACGCTCAGCGCCAACGTGCTGGGGTCACTCGGCTTGGGTCTGGTATTCGTTTTGGGCGAGGGCCGCACTTGGTTTGGCGCCGACTTGAGGTTGCTGCTTGGAACCGGCGTCATGGGCGGCTTCACGACGTATTCCGCATTCAACCTCGAGAGCATCGGACTGATGCAAAGCGGGGCATGGGGCAGGGCGGCGCTCTACATGGGTGGCACCGTGCTCGTATGCCTCGTCGCCGGCGCGGCCGGGGTGATGATCGGCCGCGCGATTCGCGGCTAGTTCAGGGCTCCGGGTGTCCGAGTAGCCAAACACGCGCGGAGTGAAGCAGGGCGTACAGGGCTCCCAAGCCCAGTGCGAGGCCGCCTAAGATGTAGCTCTCCTGAGAGAGGAGGATCGCGCCCGAGATGATGAGCGAGCCGACGACCATACCGCTGAAGGCGCGCCGGCCGAGTCGATCCGCGGCCGACTCGAGCTGTGTCTGCTGCGTGCGGATGCTGAACGCGCCCTTGCGGAGGTCTTCGAGGATCTCTTCGAGCTGCAGGGGCATTTCGGATGCGGCGCTCCCGAGGCGCCGCAAGCCGCGAAACGCGTCTTCGGTCATTCGCTCGGGCGAATACCGCTTTTGAAAGAGCTTTATGAAGTGGGGGCGCACCTCTTCGAGCAGGTCGAGCTCGGGATAGATTTCCTTGCCGACACCTTCGACCGTCATGAGGCTCTTCCCAAGCATCAGGAACTCGCTCGGCACTTCCACGCCGAACTTCCGTGAGCCCATCACGAGGTCGCGAAGCAGGGGAGCGAGCTCGATCTCCTTGAGGCGTTTGCCGAGGTAGCGCTGCGCCAGCATGGCAACCTCAGCATCGTACGCGTCGCGATTGATCTTGTGTATCGGGCGCCCAATCGCGTAGAGGGCGTCGGCGATTCCGCTGTAGTCCTCTCGCACGGCAGAGAGTACGAGGTCGACGACCCGGTCCCGCATCTTGGGCGACAGCCGGCCCACCATGCCGACGTCGACCATGCCGATGACGGGGTTGTCGTCGTCGCCGAGGATGATGATGTTGCCGGGATGAGGGTCGGCGTGAAAGAAGCCGTCCTCGAAGATCTGCTGAACGATGATCTCGACGGCGCGCTTGGCAATCAGCTCCCCGCTCACACCTGCCCGCTGTGCCGCGTCGACCTTGCTGCCTTCGAGATACTCGAGGGTCAGGACGCGCTTGGCGCTCGCACGCCGATACACTTTTGGAAACTTCGCATGGGCGTTCTGCGCGAAGTTCGCGGTGAACCGTTCGTGGTTGTCAGCCTCGAGCGAGAAGTCGAGCTCTGCCGAGACCGAACGGTCGAATTCTTCGACCAGACTGATCGGCCGATAGAGGTGCGACTCCGGCATCGAGCGCACGATGGCCTTGGCGAGCCAGTACAGAAGGTCGACGTCACGCGCCATGATCGCCTGCACCTGAGGGCGTTGCACCTTGACGGCGACGTCCACGCTCTCGTCTCCATTTCGAAGACGCGCGCGATGCACTTGGGCGATCGACGCCGAGGCGAGCGGCTTCTCCTCGAAGCTCTCGAACACATCGGTCAGCGAGCAAGCGAGCTCGCGCTCGACCTGCTCGCGGATCGCTTCGAAGGGCACGGGTGGCACGTCGTCTTGGAGCTTCTTGAGCTCCGCGAGGATCTCCTCAGGGATCAAGTCAGGCCGTGTCGACATGATCTGCCCGAGCTTCACGAAGGAAGGTCCGAGGTCCTCGAGCACCTTGCGTAGGCGGATCCCCGCCGGCATGCGCCCGCCCTCTTGTCGCTTGCGCCCTGGGATCAGCGTGCTGAGCCCCGTGCGGTCGACGACCTCCCCGAACCC
>JBATLA010000582.1:0-9232 GCA_049669945.1 Polyangiales bacterium
GCGGGGGACTTCCTCGACGGTGAGCTCGGGCCCGACGAAACGAAATTGCCATGGGGTGCACTCCACGGGATGCTGCTCACCTCGGACTTGAGTGGGATTAGCTCGGTCTTTTCCGACTACGACAATCCGCCGCCCGGCGAGCCACTCTGGGCGAATGACGGTGGCTTGTTCACGGTCGACGTCGCGAACCCCGGTCAAGAGGATTTCGTGCAGACCGCCGGGCCGACCACGCGCTTCGTCTGTGAAGCGTCAGCGAGTGGGCCGAGATGCACCATCATGCTCCCGGGCGGCCAGTCCGGCGATATCGATTCTCCGCACTACGAAGACTTGCTGCCCGATTGGCTCGACAATGTGCCAATGCCTCTCGTCTTCGACATCGAGCAGGCGAAGCAAAACGCCGCTGAGACAATCAACTTCGAGTAGGGCTCAGGCTCGTCCTCGAGCGAGGTACTCTTCGCGCAAGGCGTGTGACGTCTTGCCGAGGCCGTCCTCCGTCCAACCGGGTGGCATCAGCAGGTACCCGAGGCGGCCGCGCCAGGTCTTCGCGTTCCATGCGTCTTTGAGCATCGACGCCCACTCGTGGAACGCGATGCGCACCGGGTTGTAGGTGTGAATGTTCTTGGTGAGGCCGTAGTCGACGGCCTCGTCTTCCGGCTCGAAAGTGCCGAACATCTTGTCCCAGATGATGAAGATGCCGGCGTGGTTGCGATCGAGGTAGATCGGGTTTCGGCCGTGGTGCACACGGTGGTGTGAGGGTGTGTTGAACACCACCCCGAACCAGCCGAGCTTGCCGATGAGCTCCGTGTGCAACCAGTACTGGTAGAGCAGGCTGATCGACTTCTGGATGAGGATCATCTCGATCGGAAAGCCGAGCAGCGGCAGCGGCGCCCAGAAGACAAAGCCCGTAAATGGCGTCGTCCACGATTGCCGGAGTGCCGTCGTGAGGTTGTAGTGGGTGCTCGAGTGATGGTTGACGTGCGCGGCCCAGAGCGTCCGGACTTCGTGGTGCAGGCGGTGGAACCAGTAGTAACAAAAGTCCTCTGCGAACAGCAGGAGGATCCAAGACCACCACACGACGGGGATCTCGAACAAACGAAACTGGTAGAGCCACGCAAGACCGGCGAACGGAAGCAGCTTGAGAACGATCTCGACCGCGAGAAAGCCGAGCCCCATCGCGAGACTCGCAGCCGAGTCCTTTGGCGTGAAACCGGCGAGCGCGACTTCCGGGCCATCCTCCCGTTCGCGCCGGTGTAGCAACCAACGCTCGATGCCTATGGTCGCGAGGAAGAAGGGGATCGCGTAGTAGATCAACCCCATGACCAGTGGCTTACGATCAAGTTCGGCCGCTCTCAAGCTGCGAATCAGCAGCGCGGCCAAGGACGCAGATGGCTCGAGGGCAAAGAGCGAGTCGTTCGACCCACAGGTCAGCGAAGCCGGCTTCCCCCAAGAGCTGCTCGTAGCGCTGCGCGGCGCGTTCGGCGTCCTCGTCGGTTGCGCCTCGATTTCGGGGTTGAAAAGCGATGCCGATCAGCCCGTTCGGCGCCATGGCCGTGCGTAAAGCGGCGAGCGTTGCGGCGGGCGCATCCCAGAATTGGGCGACGTTGACCGCGTAGACCCGATCGAAACGCCCTCGTCCTTTCACGGCCGCTTCGGCGGTCCCGCGAATCACCTCCAACCGGCCCTCGGCGATTGCCTCCGCGTTGCGCTTCGCCGCGACGCTCACCATGAGCTCCGAGTGGTCGACCCCCACGACCGTCCCGCGGGTCGCCAGTCGGGTCGCATGCTCCAGGGCAACACCCGGTCCGGAGCCGATCTCCAACACCAGATGCTGGGGCTCGATATGGAGGAGCGAAACCGCCCATGCGTTCCGTCGCAGGTTCGATTCACGATGCGCCATGATCCAGCCAGCGAGCCGGCCCAGTGCTCCGCTAGGACGTTTGAACTGCTGAACGATGGCCTTCCTCACGAAGCCCGCCTCTCGATGTCTTCTCGAAGGGCTTCCCGCCAAGCGACGAGCACCTGCGCGGCCTCCTGCACCGCCGCATCCGACACACCGACTTGCAGCCGCGACAGCGCGTCGAGCTCGTCGGCCCGCATGTTTTGAATCAACGCGCGACCCTTGTCGGTCAGCCCGATCAGGGAAGAGCGCCGGTGCGCCGGATTGTTCTGCCGCTCGACGAAGCCCTTCCGGAGCAGCGCGTCGACCTGCTGCTGGATGTGCTGACGTGACACGCCGCGCGCGCGGGCCATGCCCGGCGCCGTCGTCGGCCCCTGAAGCAGAAGAAGCTCGAGGACGCCTCGCATGGGGACGGTCAGCTCGAGCCCATTCTGGAGCGTCTCCGCCCAGTGCTTCAGCGTATGAAATAGGAGGCGGGTCTCGTTGAACAGATCCTCAGACTTCATGACAATTATATTGTCATAATGACTGATTTTTGTCAAGAGTCCGACTCAGCCCCAAATTACCGGGGCCGTGGCCCCTCCGTTACTCCGCGGGGTCACCGATGTCGTCGGTCGGATTCCTCATGTTTATCGGGAGCTTGAAGTAGCGGATGCCCGTGCTTCCGGCCGGCGGGAGTTGGCCACCGTTGATGTTGAACTGGACGCTCTGGAAGAGCAGTCGAGGGGCGTCGAGTGCTTTGTCCCTCTCCTGCCGTAGGCTGACGAACGCTTCGAGGGCCGTCTCCGGGCGGAGGTGCGGGTTCTCGGCTTTGGACTTCCCGATCGTCGTCTCCCACTGGAGCGCGCGCTCATTCGGCATGTAGTCGTGGCCGGGGAAGACGCGCATGCCATCGGGAAGGGTGTAGAGCCGCTCCTGAATCGACTCGTAGAGCTCGCTTGCGCTACCCTTCGGGAAGTCGCACCGGCCTGTGCCGTAGTCGTGCATGAACAGCGAGTCCCCTGTGAAGAGGGCGTCACCGATCTGGTAGGTCAGGCACGCCGGCGTGTGGCCCGGGGTTGCGATCGCTTTCACTTCGAGGCTTCCGGCCGCAAGCGTCTCACCGTGCTCGATCAGCTCGTCGAACTGGCTGCCGTCGGTCGCGAAGTCGTCGCCGAGATCAAAGACCCCCTTGAACACTTCTTGCACTGCCGTGATGTGCTCACCGATGCCAACCTTCGCATCGAAGCGCTTCTTGAGCATCTGCGCGCCCGACAGATGATCCGCATGGGCGTGGGTCTCGAGTGCGTAGTGAACGCGAAGGCCGTTCTGCCGAACATAGTCCGACACCTCGTCGAGAGACTCGGTGCTCGTCGTCGAAGAGAGCGGGTTGTAGTTCAACACCGAGTCGATCACGACCGCGTCCTTGGTCTTTTCATCGGACACCACGAAGGTCAGCGTGAACGTGGCCGTATCGAAAAACGCTTTGATTTCCATATCTTACTTCTCGCCTCTCACATCCGCCCTTGAAGCATCCCGTGCCAATAGAGGTTCGGGAGCCCGTACGCTTTGAGCGCGTACATGCTGTAGCGCTCCTGCGCCTGATCGAACGGGAACGTCTCCATGATCACGCCGTCGTATCCAAACTCGGCGAGGATCACCTTGCCGTAGCCGGTGACCAATGGGCAGGACGCGTAGCCGTCGTAGTGGCCCAAAAGCGGCTTGCTCGCCCTGAACGCGACCACGTTCTCAACGAGCGCCGGGGCCTGCTTGCGAATCGCCGCCCCCGTCTTCGAGCAGGGCAAGCTGCTCGCATCGCCGAGCGAGAATACGTTCCGGTACCTGTTGTGCTGCAGCGTGTGCTTGTCTACGTCGACCCATCCGGCGCCGTCTGCGAGCGGACTCTTCCGAACAAAGTCGGGCGCGCTCTGCGGTGGGGTGACATGCATCATGTCGTACTCGAGCACGAGCTCTTCCGCACCGTTGACGTCCCGGAACACGGCCTCGCGCGTGTCCGGCCTCACCTCGACCAGATTCTTCGAGAACTGCGTTTGGATATCGCGCTCCTCGATGATTTTGTCGAGCGCTTGCGCATATTTCGGGATGCCAAAGATACTCGCGGTAGCCGACGCGTAGGTCACGTTCGCCTGCTCGCGAATGCCGCGCCGCCGAAACGTCTCCTCGGCCAGGTACATGATCTTCTGCGGAGCGCCCGCGCATTTGATCGGTGTTGCGGGGAATGTGAATACAGCGTTGCCGCCTTGAAAGGCCTGAATCGTTTCCCAGGTGTATGCGACCTTGTCGTAGCCATAGTTGCTGCAGACACCACCCTTGTTGATGGCGTCCGGAAGACCCTTCACGGCGTCCCAATTCAGCTGGATGCCCGGTGCGACGATCAGCTCGTTGTAGACGAGCTGCTTTCCGCCCTCGGTTTGCACCTCGTTCTTCTCGGGGTTGAACGCCGTGACCCGGTCGCGAATCCAGCTCACCCCGCGCGGCATGACCTCTGCCATGGCTCTGCGAGAGACCTCGCGCGGAAAGACACCTCCTCCCACTAGCGTCCAGATCGGCTGGTAGTCGTGCGTCTGCGATGGGTCGACGATGGTGATTTTCGGCGCGGCTTCTTGCTGAAGAAGCTGAGCGGCTGCCGTGATGCCGGCGGTGCCGCCGCCGATGATCAGCACGTCGTGTTGTTCACTCATTGAGCTCTCTCTGACTTGGAGTTTCCGTTGCCGTTCAGCAGAAGCTTGGGCGCGGTGGTGAGGTTCTCACCGACGTTTTCCGCAATCCGAATCAAGAAGCCGAGGGCGCGTTGCACCGAGGGCTGACGCGAGGCCCGAAGCGCCCCGAGCATTCCCATTCGTGGTGCGGGCTCTGCGCTCGCATCGGCAACCGCGCGGGCGGTCATCCCGAGCGTTGACAACGCTGCAGGGTCGAGCATTCCCGAGTCGAGCAAGGCTTGCACCTCGCGCGCTGTCGCGAGTTGCGCGAGTTTGAGCACCGCGTTCTTCGATGACTCGACCAGACGCTCGATCTCCATGCCGTCGGCCGCAGCGCGCGCCATGGTTTCATCGACGATGTCGGTGAACGTCGCCACCGCGGGCTTCGCGTTCTCGGTGAGCTCGACCATCATCATCAGTGGAGCGAGCGCCTCGGGCCGCGTCATGCGTTCGAGGAGCTCGGACAGCGTGCGGAGACGCGTGTCGAGATCGCCATGTTGATTGGCCCAATCATCGAGTACGTCGACGGCTGTCGAAGTTAGCGCGGGGGCGGCGGTGGTGGCCTTTGTGATGGGGTCTAAGACCTGCTCGAGACGCTCCAACCGTGCTTCGATACGGCGCAACGTCGCTTCGAGATCAGGCCTGTTTTCGCCTGGAGTTGTTGTCGATCCCGTCGAGGGGGCCACCTTAGGATCCATCCGCTCGCCTCCGCTGCTGTCCCTATCAGCAAAAGCCGGACCAAGTTCCCTGGCTGCTTTCCTCAACGATTTCCTGCTGCCAACGATTACGGACTGCCACTGCTGGCAGTAGCTGATGACAGCCCCGCCGATTGCGTCAGCTCCGGCCCTCCGGTCCGAGGGCCTCGCGGAGCTTCCGGTAGAGGGTTCGCTCGCTGACGCCGAGCCTTTCTGCGAGCGCCTTTCGGTCGCCCGGGTGCGTCTCGTGTACCCATCGCAGGTACCGGTGCTCCACCTCTTCGAGCGGGAGCAGCTCTTGGCCCCAAGGCCAGCCATCACTCGGCGCGGAAGGAGCCGGCACCGAGGTCCTCGTGCCTGCGAGGTACGCGGGCAAATGCTTCGCGTCGATTTGAACGCCGTCGGTGAGCAGGACCGCGCGCTCGACGATGTTGCGCAGCTCTCGGATGTTGCCGGGGAAGTCGTGTTGCTGCAGCAAGCGCAGCGCCTCGGCTGAAAGTCGTTTGGCGCTGTTGGCCAACAAGGTGTCGCATAGGAGAGGGATGTCTTCGCTCCGCTCGCGAAGCGCTGGCATCGCGATCGGGAACGTGTTGATCCGGAAGTACAGATCCCGTCGAAAGGACCCTTCAGCCACCATGCAATCGAGGTCGCGGTGCGTCGCACACACCAAGCGAAAGTCCGCGCTTCGTGCCTCGATGTCGCCGACCGGCCGGTACATCCCAGACTCCAACACTCGGAGCAGCTTCACCTGTAGCGAAAGCGGAACATCCCCAATTTCATCGAGGAAGAGCGTTCCTCCAGTCGCGGCCTCTACCAGTCCGGGCTTTCGCGCGTGCGCTCCAGTGAACGAACCGCGTGCGTGACCGAAGAGCTCGGACTCGAACAGCGCTTCACCGAGCCCAGAGCACTCGACCGGCACGAAAGCGCCCTTCGCCCGTGGACTCGCGTCGTGAATGGCCCGCGCCGCGAGCTCCTTGCCGGTTCCCGACTCCCCAAGCAACAGGATAGGGACCTCGCTTCGCGCGCCGCGCTGAATTAGCTCCAGCATCGCCGTGAAGCTGCTCGATCGCCCGACGAACGAACCGCCCGCCTTGGCGCTGGCGTGTGGGATGGGCGCGATCACTTCCACGAACCCCTCGATCTCGCCGCTCTCGTCGAGCAGCGGCCGAAGCTCCACGTCGACATACTCGACACCATCGGGACCATGATGGATGTGCACGACGCGCTCGTTGCGCTTCGACGAGAGGCAGTTTCGTAGCGGACAACTCTCGCCGTTCTCATCACACGGGCTCTCGTACCCATGCGAGATTGCAAAGCACCTATCGTGCCCGAGCTCCGGAGCGGCCCGGTAGTGCTTCCGGTACGCCTCGTTCACCGCCAGGATCCGGTAGTCCTTGCTCAACACAATCGCTGGCTTTTCGCTCGATTCGAGCATCGCGCGGGCGAGGTCAGGCAGGAGGTCGAGCGATTGCGCGGAATCAGCCAATGGCTGGCGACTCTAGCGCCATTCTTGGCAGTCTTGCCACCCCAGGCTGTCATTATCGACAGGCAAGGGTCCCGATTCGGTCATGGTATGTTGGCCTTGCTTTCTTCTCTGCTTGGGAACTTTTCAAATGCCGACGATCACTTGGCTTCTTCTAGCTCTTGCCCTCGCGGGGCTCTGCGCGTGCTCCGGCGCGAGCGATGACTCCGCGGCCGACTCCGCGCTCCGCCCGGTGATCCAGGCGCACGGGCTTCGAGGTGACCCCGCCCTCGGGCGCGATCTCCCGAACATCGAAGACCCGCTCGCGCAGCTCGGTCTGAAGCTCTTTTTTAGCAAGAGCCTTGGCGGCGACCGAGACAGCGCGTGTGTCTCCTGCCACCACCCGGCGCTCGGCGGCGGCGACGCGCTCGCCCAATCGATAGGCGTCGGCGCAGACGAGCCGGACCTCTTGGGACCGGGGCGCACACATCCCGATGGCGACCTCACGGTTCCGCGCAACGCACCCTCCACGTTCAACCTGGCACTTTACGACGAAGGTCTCTTCTGGGATTCGCGGGTCGAGGTGCTCGAGGAGGGCGGCATCCGGACACCCGACAGCGACTTCGGTACGGCGGACGAGGATGCGGGCCACAGCTTGTCCGAAGCGCAGAGCCGATTCCCCGTCACCTCCGCAGAAGAGATGCGCGGATTCGACTTTGCG
The DNA here is from genome assembly GCA_049669945.1 of Polyangiales bacterium. Taxonomy (GTDB): domain Bacteria; phylum Myxococcota_A; class Polyangia; order Polyangiales; family Houyiibacteriaceae; genus SG8-38. The sequence continues at coordinate 7,475 of JBATLA010000582.1, forward strand.
TCAGGCGAGAACAACGCCGAGGTGCGTGCCGCACTCGAGCGTCGTCTTACCGAGGACGGACGTTGGGGCTCGGAGTTTGACGCCGTTTTTGGTTCCCCGGAGGCGACGTACGCGCGACTTGCAGAAGCGATCGGCGCCTACGAGGACTCCCAAACGTTCACCGGCACGCCTTGGCGCGCCTACGTGGAAGGCGACAACGCCGCCATCACCGAGACAGCCAAGCAGGGCGCGCTCCTCTTCTTTCGCGGCGTCGAAGAGGGTGGCTTCGATTGCGCCAGCTGCCATGCCGGCGACTTCTTCACGGACGAGTCGTTTCATGCAGTTGCCGCGCCGCAGATCGGCCGCGGGAAGGGTGATGGTCTGACGGGTACCCACGACCACGGCCGCGCACGCGAGACGAGCGATCGCAATGATCGTTTCTCGTTTCGCACCCCGACCCTGCTCAACGTCTCGGCGACCGGCCCATACTTCCACTCGGGCGCCTACGAAGATCTCGCCGACGTCGTGCGGCACCATCTAGATCCAAAGGCCGCCCTCGAGCGCTTCGACCCTCAGAGCGTTCCTACGGCCGACGCCCGCGACTTCGTCCGCAATACACAAGCCACCGTCGACTTCCTCGAGGTCTCGGGGCACGGCATCGAGTCGTTTCGCGATCCGCTCGACTACACCGAGCTCGAGGTCGAGGCGTTGGTCGCGTTCCTAGAGACGCTCACCGACCCTTGCACGCTCGACCGGGGCTGCCTCAGCCCCTGGCTCGCAGATCCGGAGCGCGACGACGTGGACGGGCACCTGCTCGTGGCGATCGATGGCGACGGCGACCCGCTCTAGCCAGGGATAGCCCGAAAAACAGCACGATCTGCCGATCTGAGGCGCATTAAGACTAGTCTTTTCCAGAAGTTAGCAGAAAGATTCGAAAGTCTACATTCTTCCTTGACCGCCCCTGGTTCCGCGCTAACTTCGGCGTCCCTTTGCGGGGGGCTACGGCTCTTCAAAGGGCTTCTACAGATTCGGCGGGAAAAACGGCGTCGCTCAAGCCTTGACCGGTACTCCGATCGGGCTCACATTGACGCTTCCCTTCAGCGGACATTCCGCCGATCGATCTTTGAAAACTGAATCGGAATCAATAGTTACGTACTCGGGTCCCGGGTCGTGCAACACAAAGCACGACCGGGTCAATTCAAAGAGGCGGTCGCAAGACCGCAATCCGAGAGCAACACGCAAATCATATTACGTGTAGCTCTTGAGCATCTGGCGGGAGCGCCAGAACTCAGCAGGATAAACCAGCTCAACAGTTCAACTGGAGAGTTTGATCCTGGCTCAGAGCGAACGTTAGCGGCGGGCCTAACACATGCAAGTCGAACTAGAAAACCTTCGGGTGAGTACAGTGGCGCACGGGTGAGGAACGCGTAGGTAATCTACCCTCCGGCGGGGGACAACACTCCGAAAGGAATGCTAATACCGCATAAGACCACGCTTACTAAGGTGAGAGTGGTAAAAGGTGCCTCAAAGCACCACCAGAGGATGAGCCTGCGTCCCATCAGCTTGTTGGTAAGGTAATGGCTTACCAAGGCTAAGACGGGTAGCTGGTCTGAGAGGATGATCAGCCACACTGGTACTGGAACACGGACCATACTCCTACGGGAGGCAGCAGTGAGGAATATTGGGCAATGGGCGAAAGCCTGACCCAGCCACGCCGCGTGTGTGATGAAGGCCTTCGGGTCGTAAAGCACTGTGGGGAGAGACGAAACAGCGCGCCAG
>JBATLA010000583.1:0-1778 GCA_049669945.1 Polyangiales bacterium
GTCTAGAGGCGCTCGGGAAGCTGGTTTAGCGGCGAGGCCCGAGCTAACCACTCCCCCGCAAGCGCTCTTCGAAGAAACCCAGCACCTTGTCCAGCGCTTGCTTCGTCGGATGTCCGTCGTCGTCGACGAGCTCTTCGGTGAGGACGCTGTGGGCAATGCGCTTGATTCCCCATGGATTGTTGGGGCCGGAGTCGATCTCGATTCCCTCAAACCCTTCGCCGAGCTCTCGGCGCAGCGTTTCGAAGCGCGCGTGGGTGCAGATTGGGTCCGCTGTGAACCTGAGGCCAAGCACTTTGGCGCCTTCTTCTCGAACCCGCCTCTTGATGACCGCGAGCTGCTCGGGCGACGCATGGACAGCGCGCGCTCGCGCCTTTCCGACGGGGAAAGGTAGCGAGGGCTGGGACAGCACCGGCGCTTGCACCGAAGGGTCGACCATGAGCGCCAGGGCGAAGTTCCCAGTCATGCACATGCCAAGTGCGCCTACGCCCGGCCCGCCGAGCTCTTCGTGCACTTGGCGACACAGCTTGCGGAGCCAGTCGGTGATCGGGCTCGAGCCGCCAGTCTCCAGGACATGAAACTCCCTCGAGACGCAGCAGTGCACCATCGAAGAGAGCGCGTATCCGCCGCTCACGGGCTTGTCGACCACGCCAAACATCTCCGGCAGAAACACCGTGAACTCGTGGTCGCGCACGATGCGGGCGAACCTCGCCACCCGTGGCGTGATTCCTGGCACCTCGTGCATGATGATCACGCCGGGACCGCTGCCGCTTCGCCAGACGGGCTTCATTACCCCGTCGATCGTGACCTCAGTGCGTTCGAAGTCCTCAGCTAGCGGTTTGCGTGCAGGAAACATGGCAGCGACCCTTCGGATACTACGCGCAAGCGTGAAATGGGACCACCGCCTCGTGCGGCGGTGCATCTCTGGCCGACGTATGTGGTAACTTGACTGTTCGATGTCCGCTGCGCTCCCGGAACCCTTTGGCGACTACGAGCTCGTAGAACGGCTCGGCGTCGGCGGGATGGCCGAGACCTTCGTCGCCGTGCGACGCTGCGCCGGCGGCTTCGAGCAACGCGTTTGCCTCAAACGCATCCTGCCGGCGTTCGCAGGAGACCCGGAGTTCGTCGACATGTTCCTGCGCGAGGCGCGCCTGTCTGCGCTGCTCCACCACGGGCACATCGCGCGCGTGCTCGACTTCGGCATTGCGGGCGATACCCACTACCTCGCCCTCGAGCTGATCGACGGAACGGATCTGCGCGCGGTGCTTCGGCACCTCCGCCTTCGCGCCGAGTCGCTGGATGCGGGCCTGGTCTCTTTCATCGCACACGCGTTGGGGGCGGCATTGGACTTCGCGCATGCCGCAACCGAGGACGGAGACACCAAGGGCATCGTCCACCGCGACATCTCTCCCTCCAACGTACTGCTGAGCAACTGGGGTGAGGTGAAGCTCGCGGACTTTGGCATCGCGAAGGCGATGAATCGCCCGGCGAGTGTGCAAAGCAACGCGCTCAAGGGGAAGGTCGCCTACATGGCCCCGGAGTACGCGCTTGGACGGCATTGCAGCGCACGCTCCGATTTGTTCTCGCTCGGCGTGCTGCTCTACGAGTGCCTCGCGGGCTTCCGACCCTTCGATGGTGGCCACGACCTCCAGACGATCGACCACGCACGAAACGGCCACCGCGACCCCGTGCAAGGCGTCGCGCCGCACGCGCCCGCCCCGCTGGTCGACGCCGTCGAAGCACTCCTCGAGCCGGAGCCTGAACGTCGCCCCCTCCACGCG
>JBATLA010000584.1:0-3122 GCA_049669945.1 Polyangiales bacterium
CTCGGGCCGAGCGCGGATGAGCAAAAGCTTCGACTGCTTCGAGATTTGATCCCGATCTACCGGGATGCCTTGCAGCTCGATTCGATGCTGATTCAGGTCTACGGCGAGATCCTCGGGGTGTCGCCGTACGACGCGGAGGCACTGACCGCGCTGTCCGGCCTCTACGAAGATGCGGGTCGATGGAACGAGCTCATTCAGGTGCTCGAGCGCCAGGCCGAGCTTGCCCCCGAACCCGCCGACCAGGTCGCGCTCTACCTACGTGTCGCTGCGCTGTGGATCGAGCGGTTTGGCAATATGAACCAGGCCACGGGGCCGCTCGAGCGCGTCATCCAGCTCCAGCCGGATCACCAGGGGGCCTTGGGCGAGCTCAAGGACATCTACACGAAGAAGCGGAAGTGGGATGCGCTCTACGGCATCCTCGCGCGTGAAGCTGAGCTTTGTGAGGATCCCGCCGAGCGGCTGGCAAAGAAGATCGAAATGGCCGGGCTCTGTACCGAGCGCCTTCACAACAACGCCGCGGCGATCGCGCTTTGGAAGGACATCCTCGCGGAGGAGCCGGGGACGGTCGATGGCCTCGACACACTCGAGAATCTCGCTGAGCGTGAGAAGGATTGGGAGACGCTCGCGGCGGTATTGCAGACGCGTGCCGAGGCGGCGATGACGGATGTGGCGAAGATCGACCTTCTTCAACGCATGGGTATCGTCTTCATGGAGCGCTTGCAGCGGCCGCTAGACGCGATCGCAGTGTGGGAGAGCGTTCTCGCGCTCGACCCCCAGGCGACGCGCGTCCGCCGCATGCTGAAGGACGCGTACGTCGAGCAAGGTGATTGGCAGGCGCTCGAGGCACTCTATGCCGACGCCGAGGATTGGGCGGGTTTGGCAGAGGCGTTGAGCCAGGCTTCCGAGGCCGCCGAGGATCCCGCCTCCATCGTGCGCCTGAGTCTTCGCGCAGGCGAGATCTACAGCGATCCGTTGGGCGACTCTGGCCGCGCGGCGCGTTGCTACGAGCGCGCCCATGCGGCGGATCCAAGCAACGTCGCTGCCGCTGCCGGGCTCGTCCCGATCTATCAGCGCGATCACAAGTGGTCGGAACACGTCCGAATGCTCGAGATCGTCGCCTCCGGCTCGGCGGACGACGAGCTCGAGACGCGGCTCGCTCGCGCGTCGTCTCTGCGGAGCGTCTACCTCAATCGCTTGCGCGATCCCGAATCGTCGCTCGGTTGGGCGACGCGCGCCTACCTGCTTTCGCCGTCTGACGCGAAGGTCGTCGCTGGGCTCGAGGAGTCTGCAGAGGCGGCTGGCGCATACGCCGATCTGGTGGCGCTCTTTCGTGATCGTCTAGAGCACGGGGTGCTCGAACAGGCCGAGCGTCTCGATCTTCAGCGGCGCATCGCGGCGATCGCCGGCGAACGCCTCGGTGAGGCCGATGAGTCGATTCGTCAGCTCGAGTCGATCCTGGAGGTCAAACCGGACGACGCCCAGGCGATGGCGGTGCTCGATCGCCTCTACCGTGCAGCCCGCCGGTTCGCCGATCTGAGAGCTCTCTACGAGCGCCGCCTCGCGCAAGTCACGGACCCGGCAGAGGAGTGGGTTCTCCTAAACGAGGTCGCACAAGTCGAGGAGGAGCAGCTGGGCGACCTCCCCGCAGCAGCGGAGCGACACTGGCGAATCATCGAGAGCAACCCGCACGACGTGGACGCGCTACGCGCGGTCGAGCGCCTCTCTCAGCAGCTCAAGCAATGGGAGCGTCTCGACGCCGCTCTCGAGCGCCGCTTGCAGTCGAAGGTCAGCGATGACGACCGGCTCTCCGTCTACCTGCAGCTCGCGGATTTGCGTCGCCTCTACCTCGAGGACGCGGCAGGCGCGTTGGAGTGCTATCGCAGCGCGCTCGAGCTCGACGGCCGCAACGAAGTCGCCATCACCGGCCTCGAAGCGATTTCGGGCGAGGGTGGGGGCGTCGGGGTCGAAGCGATCGACCTCCTCGAACCGGCGTACACCAAGCGCGGTCATTTCGACAAGCTCGCGGGGCTCCTGCGGAAGCGCCTCGACAAGACGGAGGACACGGAGGAGTTGCGGACCCTCCGGCTACGACTGGCCGACCTATCCGCATCTGAGCTAGGAGATGCGGCCGGGGCGTACCGGGCCCTCGAGTCCGCGTTCCTCGACAATCCGAACGATGTGGACTTGTTCGAACGGCTCGGCGGAGTTGCGGAGGCAGCGGACCAACACGAAGCGCTCGCCAAGGCGTTGGTGCACGCGATCGATTCGGGCACGCTCGAAGACGAAGTCGAGGTCTTGGTGTGTCGCCGCGCCGCCGAGCTCTTCGACGTGGTGCTGGCGGTGCCTGAGGACGCTGCTCGATTCCACCGGCGTGTGCTCGAGGACGAGCCGCAAGACACGGCTGCGTTTGCGGCGCTCAAGCAGCTCTACACCAAGAACGAGCAGTGGGAAGAGCTCCGTGCCCTCTACCAGCAGCGGATCGAAGCAACGACCGACGCGGGCTCCAAGCTCGACCTCTTGCTTCAGCTCTGCTTCTTGTTCGAGGAGATTCTCGACGAGCCTAAGCAGGCCATCGCGAGCTACGAGCAGGCGCTCGAGCTCGATCCGACACACACGCCGTCACGACGCGCCCTGCAACGCCTGTACGGGCGACTGAAGCGCTGGCCGGAGCTCGCCGAGTTGCTGCGCCGCGACCTCGACGAGGCAGACGGACAGGAAGCGATCGATCTCGCGTACGAGCTGGGAACCATCTTCGAGACTCGACTCGAGCGCGTCGTCGATGCAGTCGACCACTACGAGCTGGTTCTCGAGTCGAGCCCGACACACCTGCGGGCACAAGAGGGCCTCGAACGTCTCATGGAGAACCGGGAAGAGCGGCAGCGTGTCGCTTCGATTCTGCACCCGATTTTCGAGAATCAGGGCGCCTGGGGAGAGCTCTCCAAGGTGCTCGAGGTGGAGTTGGAGGACCTGACCGACCCACCTTCGAGGGCAGCGCACCTGAGCCGCATCGGCGAGCTCAGCGAGACGAAGCTTCACGACGAGGAGCTCGCGTTTGATGCCTACGCCCGCGCCGTTCGCGAAGACGCCGCTGATGGCAGCGCGCGCGCTGACTTGTCGCGACT
>JBATLA010000585.1:0-2709 GCA_049669945.1 Polyangiales bacterium
GCCAAGCCCTAGCGAAGCGCAGGGCGCGGCAGGGTCGGATGCTACTCAGCCAAACCAGGTAGGCAGCACTGCTCCGGTTCCCAAAGACAGCACCTACCCGCCACTACCTCTCCCGCTTTTTCTTTCCGCGGTACCTCACCCTAATTGGGGTCCCCCGGAAGCCGAATCGCTCGCGGATTTGGTTCACCACGTAGCGTTGGTAGCTGAAGTGCACGTCGTTGGGCTGGTTGCACATGACGACGAACGTCGGAGGCGCGATGCTGGCTTGCGTGATGTAGTAGAGGCGGACGGAGCGGTGGTGCATCGTGGGGGGAGGGTGGCGCTCGATCACTTCTTCGAAGAAGCGATTGAGCTCTGCCGTGGTGATTCGCTTTCGGTGCTCCGTGATCGCGTCCGTCAATCGACCGAGCAACGCGGACACCCCTCGACCTTTCAGTGCGCTCACGGTGACCAACGGCGCCCAGGGGACGAACGCCAGGATCTCCCGGGTTCGGTCCATCGCCTTCTTCTGGGCGTCGCGGTCAAGTAGGTCGACCTTGTTCAGCGCGATGATGAGCGCCCGTCCGCGGTCATCGGCGAGCCCCGCGATCTTCGCATCTTGCTCGCCAACTCCAGTCTCCGCGTCGATCATCAAGACGACGACATGGCTGCGCTCGATCGATCGAATCGCCTGAAGCACGCTGAGGCCCTCGACCCCCTTCTTCTTCACGCTTCGCTTTCGCCGGATGCCCGCCGTGTCGATCAAGATGAAGCGTTCACCGTCGCGCTCGACGAGGGTGTCGATGCTATCCACAGTGGTGCCTGGCCGGTTGTCGACGAGTTGCCTTTCCTCGCCGCAGAGCTGGTTCACGAGCGAGCTCTTGCCGGCGTTCGGGCGTCCGATGATTGCGACGCGTGGGACGTCGAGCTCCGGCTCGGTGATCTCGACCGCGTCCGGTAGGCGCTCGGCGATAGCTTCTTCGAGGTCGCCTATTCCGCGTCCGTGCAAAGCCGAGATCGGAAGGATCGATTCCATGCCGAGCTCGTAGTACGAGACAGCGTCGTGCTCCTTGGCCTGGGAATCGGCCTTGTTGGCGACGAAGATGACCGGCTTTCCTGCATCCCGTAGAAGCGCGATCGCTTCGCGGTCGGCAGGTAGCGGATCGACCGTGGCGTCGACCACACAGACGACGACGTCGCACTCCTCGAGCGCCGAGCGTACCTGACTCGCGATACCGGCCTTCATCGGGTCGTCACTGTCGGGATCGAAGCCGCCCGTGTCGATCAACACGAACTCACGGCCGAGCACGAACGCGTCCGCGTAGGAACGATCCCTCGTGACGCCAGGGATGTCTTCGACGATTGCGATGTGCTGCCCAACGAGGCGGTTGAAGAGCGTGCTCTTCCCCACGTTGGGTCGCCCTACAATCGCGACGAGTGGCTTGTTGATCACCGAGCCGGCGGGCCGTCGCGCATGGCTTCTCCGACGGCTCATCCTCGTTCCTCTTTGATCGCGAGCTGACGCGCTTTGACCGGATCACGCGTCCAGCCTGGAACTACCTTCACCCAGAGCCGCAGGTACACTTTGCGCTCCACCAGCGCCTCGATTTGCTCGCGTGCCTCGGTGCTGATCTTCTTGATGGTCTCGCCGCGCTTGCCGATGACAATGGCCTTGTGGCTTGGCTTTTCGACGACGAGGGTGCCTTCGATTCGCACGAGCTCTTCGCTTTCCTCATAGCTGTCGAGCTCGCAAGCGATGCCGTACGGCACCTCTTGGCGCGTGTTGAGCATCGCGGCCTCCCGAATCAGCTCGCTCACGAAAAAGCGTTCCGGCCGGTCCGTCAGGAAGTCCTGGGCGTAGAGCAGTCCCTCGGGCAGCGTAGCGCGGATCTCTGCGAGCAACGCGTCGAGATTGGTTCCGCGCGTCGCCGAGATGGGCACGATGGCGGCGAAGGCGCGCTTCTCTTGGTACGCCTCGATGAGGCCGAACAGGCGTTCCTTCGCTTTCAGCTTGTCGACCTTGTTGATCGCGAGCACGACAGGCGCGTTCGAGGCTTCGATCGCGTCGAGCACCGCGAGGTCCTTCTCGTGAACCACTGGGGGTGCGTTCGGCTTCGGGGCCTCCGTCACGAACACGATCGCGTCACAATCCAAAAGCCCTTGTTTCGCGCTATCGATCAATACGTGCCCGAGTGCGCCCTTCGGCCGTTCGAGTCCGGGCGTATCCACGAATGCGACCTGTGTCGGGGGATCCGAAGATGCGTACACACCCAGGACGCAGGAGCGCGTCGTCCCCGGCCGAGGCGTCGCGATGACGAGCTTCTGGCCCAGAATGGCATTGAGCAGCGTCGACTTCCCGACGTTCGGTCGTCCAACGATCGCACACCGGCCGGAGCGCGGCTCCTCTGCCATATCTTTCTGGTCAGCCATGGGGGGGCGGAGCATAGCCTCCGATCGCGCTGGCAGCATGGCCTACCTCTAGGGTCTGAGCTATGCTCGCCGCGCTCATGCGCAAATCCACTTCTCTTTCGCTCTCGCTGGCTTTCTTTTGCATCTCCTTCGTCGCTGCCTGTACCGGCGAGGTAGGCACCACGTGCTTCCAAGACGACGAGTGCGATAGTGGTCTGATTTGCTGCCATATCGGTAGCAACTTCACCCAAGGTAGCTGCCAAACCCAGATCGTTTGCGACGAGATGCAAGGTGGCATGGGCGGCACGGGCGGCACGGACG
>JBATLA010000586.1:0-1511 GCA_049669945.1 Polyangiales bacterium
CGGTAGTCCCACCAGGAGAACACGCCGCCCTGCGGGTGAAACGGCCGGAAGACATCGTCGAGTCCAAACGAGGCCACAGCGTGGAGCGCTTCGCGGACCGAATCGCAGGCAAGCACCGAATCTCGCCATTCGGCGGGCCGCCCGATGTCGTCGTCGGAGGGCGCGACGTTGAAGTCGCCGCACAGGGCGACTTGGTCGGTCTTGGCGTCGAATCGCCGTCCAAGCAGCGCGCGCAGCCGCTCCATCCAACGGAGCTTGTAGTCGTATTTGTCCGACCCGACTTCGCCGCCGTTCGGGAAGTAAGCGCTCAGCACCGTAACCCCCTCGACCTCCGCGCTGATCAACCGTGCCTGCGGGTCGTCCTCGTCGTCATCGAAGCCTTCCTGCACCTTGGTGAGCGGCAAGCGGCTGACAATCGCGACGCCGTTGTACGTCTTCTGCCCGAAGACCGCCGCCTCGTATCCGCACTCACGGACCTCCGCGAACGGGAAGTCGGCTGCGGGGGCCTTCAGCTCCTGCAGGCACAGAACGTCTGGCTGTGCTGCGTAGAGCCAGTCGATCACGTGCTGCTGGCGCGCCCGGATCGAGTTCACGTTCCACGTCGCGACCTTCATGCCCGTATGAAGTAGCATGGAATCATGGTGAACAAACGAATCGAAACCGATGCCGCCCCGGCTGCCATCGGTCCCTACTGCCAAGCCGTCGTGAGCGGGGAGTGGCTCTACTGCTCGGGACAGCTCGCACTCGATCCCGAAAGCGGCGCAATGGTGGGCGAGGGGGATGTGGAACGGGAGACGCGGCAGGTTCTACGGAACCTCGACGCGGTCCTCACAGACGCCGGTGCTACTCGCGGGGATGTGGCGAAAGCGACAGTGTATCTGACGGATATGAACGAATTCTCGACAGTCAATCAGGTTTACGCCGCCTTCTTCGAAGGCTTGGTGCCGCCGGCGCGCGCCACCGTGCAGGTCGCCGCGCTGCCCAAAGGAGCGAAGGTCGAGATCGACTTCACGGCTCGGATCGGCGGCTAGCTGAACGGGTCGGCGAGGTCGGCCGTGTCTTCACGGTCGGGACCTACGCTGACGACGCCGACCCGACAACCGACCTCGTGCTCGATCCGATCGAGGTAGCGCTGTGCTGCCGGCGGGAGATCTGCGCGGCTACGGCAGCTGGAGAGCTCCTCGTCCCAGCCCTCGAGCGTCTCGTAGATTGGGGTGACGTCCTCGAGGCGCTCGTAGGGTGGGTACGCGAGCTTCTCGCCGTCGAGCTCGTAGGCGACGCACACCTTGAGCTCCGGGAGCACGCTGAGGACGTCGAGCTTGGTGATGGCGATCTCGTTGAGCCCGTTGACGACGACTGCGTGCCGAAGGGCCACGAGGTCGAGCCAACCGCAGCGCCGGGGACGCCCGGTCGTTGAGCCGTATTCGGCGCCCGCATCGCGAAGCTGCTGGCCGGTGTCGTCCTCGAGCTCGGTGGGGAAGGGGCCACCGCCGACGCGGGTGGTGTAGGCC
>JBATLA010000587.1:0-6031 GCA_049669945.1 Polyangiales bacterium
GGGCGTCCTGTGCACGTACCACTGGACGGCCCGCTAGATATGCGTCGAGTGCCTCGCCCATGGACCTCGCGTCCGGGAAACGCGCGGACGGATGGCGCTCGGTGGCGCGCGCCACGATCGCGTCTAGCTCGGCCGGAACGTCGTGCCGAATCGACGATGCTGGCGGAACGTCCGCCTGGCGAACTGCCTGCAATAACGATCGCACGTCCGGCGCGTCGTGAAGTCGCCGGCCGCAAAGGAGCTCCCAGAGCACGACGCCCGTGGAGAAGATGTCGCTCCGGTGATCGAGCGACGCAGCGCGCGCCTGCTCGGGCGACATGTAGAAATACTTGCCCTTGATGACACGCGCTTCCGGATCACTGCGCCGCGCGTTCGTCTTCGCGATGCCAAAGTCGGCGATCTTCACCTCGCCGGCGAAGGTCAACAGGATGTTCTGCGGTGAAATGTCACGGTGCACGATACCTAGGGGCGCGCCCGTTTCGTCACGACGTGCATGCGCGTAGTCGAGCCCCCGACACAGCTGCGCGATCGCGTAGGCCGCGAGGTCCACCGGAAAGCGTGCGCCCGTCCGCCGAAGTGAGTCGATGACGTGCTGGGCGTCGTACCCGTCGACGTGCTCCATCACGAGAAAGTCCGTCCCGTCCGCGCGGCCGAGATCGAAGGTCTGCACGATGTTCGGATGAGTCAGCGCGCCGGAGAGCTTGGCCTCCTCGACCAAGCTCGACCGCTCGCCCCCGACCCCGACCCCGACGTGTGCTGGGTGGATGCACTTGATCGCGACACGCTTTTCGAAACCGCTCTCGCCGCCCACCGTCGCGAGATACACCTCGGCCATTCCCCCGGTCGCAAGGCGCCGAAGGAGCGTATAGCGGCCCAGCGGCCTCGGAAGCGCAGTCGTAGACATCGCCTTCGACCGCGAATCTATCCAATTCGATTCCATGACGTAAACGAATCGGTGACGTATGCTGATGTCATGAGTCGACCACCCACGCCGAAGCTCACTGCGGGCCACCTCGCGGACATCGGTCTCTTTGGCGGATTGAGCCAGGAGACGCTCGAGGTCCTCGCGTCCTCGATTCCGGCCAGCCGCGTCGAGGCCGGGGACATGGTCGTCGAGGAAGGCGACACCTCGACCCAGATGTTCGTGGTCATCGCGGGGGAGCTCGAGGTGATCAAGAAGGGCGAATCAGGCGGCGACGTCCGAGTGGCCGTTCTCGGCCCCAGTGACTGGTTCGGCGAGATGTCGATCATCGACGTCCAGCCCCGCTCCGCAAGCGTGCGCGCAGTCGCGCCCACGCTCGTGCTCTCGGTCACCGCCGATCACGTCGAAAACCTCCTCTACAGGCGGGACGTCAAGGACTATGCCCTGTTCATCATGAACATCGCGCGCGAGCTCAGTAGGCGCCTGCGGGTTGCCGACGGCATCCTCGCACAGTTCTACGCTGCCCTCTCGCATCAGTACGGTTCACCTCCAGGGCGCTGATCGGCCGCTGGAAGCTCGGGCTACTGTTGCTGTCGAGGTTCGGGGCCGGCGCATCGTGAAAATCGACACCGACGGCGACATCATCGACGAGGAGCCGCTAGCGGGGCCTCGGGGGCGGGCTCGTCACTCTCTTGAGCTCGTCGATGTCCTTCAGGGACTCGAGAATGATCGTGGCGGTCTCTTCGATTGCGCACCTGGTGACGTCGATGACCATCCACTCCGGGTGGGCGCGGAAGATCGCGTGGGCGAACTCGAGCTCCGCCTTCACGTGATCCCGCAGGCCGTAGTTGGCGTCGGGCGGCATCCCGAGCTGCTGCAGGCGGTGCTTTCGGATTCCGAGGAGCTGATCGACGTCGATCGTAAGAGCGATCACCCGGTGGCCTGGAAGCTCGAGAAGCTCGCTTGGAGGCTCGACGCCGAGCACCAAGGGTACGTTGGCGACCCTGAGGCCGCGCCCCGCCAAGTACGTTGAAAGCGGGGTCTTGCTGGTGCGGCTCACGCCGCACAGGACGAGGTCCGCCTTCTTCAGATTGCGCGGCTCTTTCCCGTCGTCGCTCTTGACGGCGAACTCAATCGCTTCGACGCGCCGAAAATACTCGGCCGACAGGGGAAGCTCGGCAGATGGGATATTGACCGGATCGGCTTGGAGGTGCCGCGCGATTTGGACCAGAAGCGAACCAATCACGTCGACATACGCGACGCCGAGCTTGTCCGCCTCTTCATGGAAGTGATCGCGCAGCTCAGGCCGCACCAGCGTGAAGACGACCATCGCTTTGGCCACGGCAGCTTGTTGCATGATGGCGGTTAACGCACGTCGGTCTCGGACCCGCCGCTCGATCTTCAGTCGGACCTTCTCGTACGGGAACTGCAGGAGCGTGGCGCGCGTGACGCGCTCGGCGGTCTCACCCGTCGAGTCGCTGACGACGTAGATAACCTTCCCATCCATGCAGGTGCAGACTCAGCGACGGCAGCTCAGCTTGCGCCCATGCATGCGGTTGACACGGCGGCGGTTCTTCGCCTTGCGCTTCGCGGTGCGTCGAGCGCTCTTGTTGCGTTTCCGAGGTCGGTCGCTGTTGACGATGGGCAGATACATGATTTCTCCTAGGGGCCGGGTTTAGGGGAAGGCGGCGGATGTCGCAAGCCCCCGGATGTCAGCCCCGCACTCTGCGAGATCATTGCGGGATTCGCCTGCCCCTCGAGTGGATCAACGCACTCGCTTGGGGACGAGCAGCCAATAGTCCAGGTCCAGCACCACATCCTTGTGATAGACCTGACGACCGTCCCTATCGACCTTGAGCGGGAAGCCAGCTGCGCTCGCCTGGACGTCCTTCAACGCCACCAATCGCACGCGGATCGCACCGCAGTCGCTTCTGCCCGGAAGCTCGGATTTGTCGAGGACCTCGCTGTAGGCGTAGATCGTATCCCCGGCAAACGTGGGGTTCGCGTGGGCCCCACCGTTCCAGGCGAGGATGGCGAGCACCCGCTCCATGCCGTTGAAAGACAGAGAACGGGCAATGCTGATCACGTGCCCGCCGTACATCAAACGGCGACCGAAGCGAGTGTCTTTCGTCTGCACGGCATCGAAGTGGACCTTCGCGGTGTTCTGATAGAGCCGCGTCGCGGTCGCGTGTTCGGCTTCCTCGATGGTCATACCGTCGACGTGGTCGATTTTCTCACCCACTTCATAATCTTCGAAGTAAGCGCTTCCACCCGAAGCCCAGTCCTCGTATCCGCTCAGGTCGAGGTTTGCTGGGACGACCAAGTCCGCGGGCGCGACCTCTTTCGGCACCTCCGGCCGGTCAGCCGCGCCGGTCGGCGTCGACGGGTCTCGCTTGTTCACCATGACCCAGCGGCAGAACTCTAGAACCGTCTCGCCACGCTGATTGGTTCCGACGCTCTTCACCCACACGACCCCCGTCTTGCCACTGCTGTTCTCCTTCTTACCGAGAACCTTGGACACCGTTCGCAGGGTGTCGCCCGCGTACACGGGCGCGAGGAAACGTACCCCTGCGTAGCCGAGGTTGGCCACTGCGTTGAGCGACACGTCGTTGACGGTCTTGCCGAACACGAGGTGAAACGTGAGCAGGTCGTTGATCGTCTCGCGAGGATAGCCGAGCGAGCGCGCGAACTCCGCTGAGCAATGGAGGGGATACCGGGATCCCGTCAGCCCGATATACATCGCGGCTTCGCCCTCGGTGACGGTGCGTGGCACCGCGTGTACGAGCTCGGAGCCCACCTCGAAATCTTCGAAAAAATTGCCTGGATTGGTCTTCGCCATGTCGATTCCTCGTTTTCGAAGGAGCGACCATACGCGGGACCGCGTTGAACGCAAGCGTAGCGCTGCCATAGCGGGAGCCGCTTTACGGGGGCCCCGAGTGCCATCAGACTCCGACGGATGGAGCTCGAAAAGCAGCGGGCGCGAATGGTGGAAGAGCAGCTCCGCCGAAGGGGGATCGCGGACAGTCGCGTGCTCGCGGCAATGGGGGAGATCCCACGCGAGGCCTTCATCCCGGACTCGGAGAGGCGCAACGCATACTACGATGGCGCCCTTCCCCTCTCGCACGGCCAGACCATCTCACAGCCTTTGATGGTGGCGATGTCGGTCGAGGCCCTCCGTCTGCACGGTGACGAGACGGTGCTCGAGGTCGGCGCGGGGTCCGGGTACCAAGCTGCGATCCTCTCGAGGCTCGTGAAGAAGGTGTACGCGATCGAGATCATCCCGGAGCTCGTTGCCGGCGCGAGACGAACGATCGAATCCCTCGGCATCGACAATGTCGAGCTCGTCTGTGCGGACGGCCGCAAGGGTTGGCCGGCAGGTGCGCCCTACGACGGCATCGTCGTCGCCGCCGCTGCCGAAGAGGTTCCGCAGGCGCTCGTGGAGCAGCTCAAAGAAGGTGGCCGCTTGGTCATTCCAGTTGGAGGCAAGTGGGGTCAGGCGCTCCAAGCATCGCGCAAGCGCGAGGGAAACCTCGAAACCGAGGACCTCTGTCGCTGCGTCTTTGTCCCGCTGGTCCACGGCGGTTAGACTCCGCCGCGCGGAGGAGTACGCAATGAGCATGATCGTTTTTCGTTATCTTCATTTCTTGGGCATCATCTTTTGGATCGGCTCGGCGGTGGCTGTTTCAATCGCCGCGGCCTCCCCCATGCCGTGGGAGAGCGGCATTGCCCAAGCCCTGAGGAAGGTGACGCTGCGGGTCACCACGCCGGCCATGCTCGTCGCCTTCGCTGGCGGCTTCGGAATGCTCATCCCCGACTTCGCAGAGGTCTATGCGAAGCAGGGGTGGATGCACGGCAAGCTGACGCTCCTGCTGATCCTCGCAGGCGCGACCGGCGTGCTCACGGGCAAGTTGCGCCGATGGGCCGACGGCCAGGAAGTCACGCAGAAGACGTTCGCTCGACTGGCATGGGTGATTTCGGTACTCGCCGTAGTGATCGTGACGCTTGCGATCTTCCGGCCGTTTTCGTAGCAACCGGCTCTGAGTCGCATTGGTTGTGTGCGTGGGAGCCGCGCTCGTGGTGCACGGCGTGCATCTCTGGAAAACCGCCGTTGCGTCGCGCTCATGGCGCTCGAGCTCGCAGAGCACCTCCCTTAGGCCGAACGCTCGATTCGCGGAGGCAACAGATACGGATAGGGCTTCCGAAGCATCCTTTGATGCACCCAACGGTCGGCTCGGCGTGCGGCTTGCATCAGCGCGTAGGTCTGCGCGTCGCTCTTGTAGTGCGCGCGGACTTGCTGCTCGGTGATTCCAGGTGAAAGCTCGAAGACCTCGTTCGCCAGCGGAATCAATGCGGGGAAGATCTCGCCGAGCCCCTCTTTGATCAGGTTGCCGAGGAAGTCGAGCGCCTGTCCGCGCACCGAGTGGTAGTTGTCGAGGATTCCCTTCAGCAGGAAGCGTTGGACCAGGATGCGAATTGGGCCTGGCAAGGCACGCACCACCTCGGTGAAGTCGAACAGCTCCCGACCCTCCTCATCGCGAAGGAACGGCGTTCCAACGTCGAAATAGCGGAGTCGGTCGCCATCGAACGCCCAGTTCGAAAGCTGACCGTCCGGCGCCAGCGACGGTGTGACCGAATCGCGGATGCGCTCGAAGATCCTCCGGACGTGCGGCGCCGCCTCCTCGGCGGTCTTGCCGCGCAAGAAGTCCGGACCGAGCGAGCCAGGGGCGAGCATCGGCTGAACGCAGTATAGAACCCAGGAGTACGGGCCTTGCATGAACGGCGTGTCGGTCTCGACGACGTCGATGCCGCAAGCCTCGAGCGCGCTGACGTAGCGGGCGATCGCGTCGGCGATCCGCGCGGCGGACTCCCGCGACGAAAGAGGTGCCAGTCGCTTGCAGACGAAGTCTCCCTCTGCCGTCGACAACTTCACCGCCACCGTGATCTCTCCGTAGCCGATGACGTCGAAGTCGCTGGCCGAGCCGACTCGCACCGCCTCGCCGAGTCGCTGCTCGAAAGCTTCGATCTCCGAGTCACGCACGAGCGGCATCAGGAGAACGCCTTGTCCATTCGTCCTATCATATCCGCGGCCTCATCGTCGCTCAAGATGAG
>JBATLA010000588.1:0-5835 GCA_049669945.1 Polyangiales bacterium
TCCTCGGTCGGCGCATGCTCGTCGAGCGCTTCCAAGAACCGAACGGCCGCATCGAACACGACGGGCTCGGGCTCGCGATCTGGGATGCGCTCGCGAATGACGGCAAGCGCAGCGCCCGCCGCTCCAATGGCCTCGAGGCTTCGCAAGATTCCGTGAAACGACCGGTCGACCGAAACCCGTTCGAGATGGGCGAGCTCACCACGCCCTTCGCGGAAGTCTGCGTTCATCAGCACGTAGGGTTGGAGCGCGCCACCGAACCGGCGCTGGCTCTTGCGCGCGCCACGCGCCATCGCCGAGATCTTTCCGTAGTCTTCGGTCAGGAGCGTGACGATTCGGTCGGAGTCCCGATAGTCGACGGAGCGCAAGAGGAGCGCTCGGCTTTGGCGGCTTCGACTGGGCACGGCACCGCGGAGGATAGCTCAATCGGATCTTCCTGTGCAGGCGCACGCCTCACGAGAGCGAAGGTCGCAACGATGATCGCGAACAGCGCCGCCATGGCGATCGCCAGCACAATCGCCCCATACCCGCGCCGGCTCCGGACGGAAGCCAATGGCGCCGGAGGCAGCGTCTTGGGGCTCTGCTGGTCGAAACGCGCGAGCACGTCGCCAGCATCGATGTCCACCGCCGATGCGTATGCTTTGATGAACCCGCGGACGAAGACCCCGCTCGGAAGGTCCTCGAAACGATCCTCTTCGAGCGACTCGAGCGTCTTACGAGGAATCCGCGTCGTGCTCGACACCTCTTCGATCGAAAGGCGCCGTTCCTCGCGCTCGTGCTTGAGCACCTGGCCGATCGATTCTCGGCTCATCGCTCGAGTCCCAAGAGGCTCTGACACATCCGGCCATCATTCGAATACGGGTCGAGCTCGACACATCGCTCCAAGTCGGCGATGGCGTCTCGGCGATGCCCCAGGCGCGCGCGGACTTCGCCGCGGAGACGCCATGCGCCTTGCAGCTCGCGGCTACTCTCGCACGACGGATCTGCTTCGAGCGCGCTAACTAGCGCCCGCTCGGCATCTTTGAGCTGCTGTAAATGCCAAAGCGCCCTCGCCATCGTGTAATAGCCCACGCAAAATCGGGGCTCTAGCCGAATCGCCTCCATCGTGGACTTCACCGTCTCCTGATATTCACCCAAATGGAATTGTGCCAGGCCGAGGTTGCCCCACGCGAGATGTGGCGCCGCGTTGAGCTCGTCATTCGCCGACTCCCGGAGCACCTCAACTGCTTCGTCGTAGCGTGCCAGCTCGATCAAGCAGAGGCCGTAGATATTGCGCGCCTCCGCGAGAACGGAGCCTTGGTGGTCTTGCTTCTCGAGCAAGGATATCGACTTGTCGAGATGCGTCTCCGCGTTTTGGTAGTCGCGTCGCTCCATCTGAATGAACCCGAGCAGGAGGTGGGCCTCCGCGTTGGTCGGGTCCAGGTCGAGCGCCTTGCGTAGATGCTCGATAGAGCTTGCCGTCTGCCCTTCATCCCGAAGGCTGGCCGCGAGCTGGAACTCGCGATACGAACGCTCTGCATCGGGCGTGGTCTGCTGCGACGTCGCCACGCATCCCACGGCCAGCAATGCGAGCCCAACCCATCCCCACATTCGAACCACCTCATGGGTCTACTTAGCCGAGCGACCCGGGTCAAGAAGGGGTGTCGGTCTACCGACAGCCCAGACCGTGTCGTACGTCCTCTTTGATGATGAGGAGGGCAAGCAGCTCCCGGAGGGCCCCTGCGTGCTTGATGGTGATCGTTTGATCACCGAGCTCGAGGTAGCCCCTCTGGCGAAGCTGTCCGACCACGGCTTTGACCTGATCGAGGTCCAATCCAGTTCGAGTGGATAATTCGAGAGGAGAAAGTGGAAGCGGCTGCTCGTGGGCATCTTCGGTGGCCTCAAGGAGCATCCCGAGCACCCGGACCGTTGGGTCGGGAAGTGTCGAGGTCTGAGTCTGCTCCTCGGCCCGTCGAAGCCGCCGCACCAATTGCTGCATGACCCCCTCGCCGATCTCGGGACGGTTCCGGGTTAGCGCTCGAAACGTGTCGCTCTCGACAACCAGCGCTGTCACGGGCTCGATCGCCTCCGCGGTAGCCGCCCGGTGTGCCCCGGGCAGCAGCGCCTCTTCACCGACGAGCTCCCCCTCCCCGAAAAGCCCGGTCGTGCGTTCGACTCCCCGCGCTCGTTTCAACAGGCGCACGCGTCCCTCACGAATGAGAAACAGCTCCCTGGCCGGAGCGCCTGCGTAGTAGAGCGTCGCGCCGGCCGAGAAGCTACGGTAGTCGCTCTCGATCCCCGGTTCTTCGCCCGAATCGGCCATCCAACTTAGTTACCCCACAGGGCACGGGCGCGGCAACCGCTATCGGGCGAGGTGGCAGGCGACCTCGTGCCCAGGCTCGATCGTACGGAGGGTGGGAACCTCTCGATCGCACAGGCCTTTTTCGGCGATCGGGCAGCGCGGATGAAACGCACAGCCAGTCGGGGGATCGAGCGGGCTCGGGACGTCGCCTTGGAGGATCAACCGCCTCTTGTGCGCCTTGGGGTCTGGCTCCGGAGCCGCGCTCAACAAGGCTTCGCTGTAAGGATGCCTCGGGTTCTCGTAGATCTGACCGGACCTCGCGAGCTCGACGACTCGCCCGAGGTACATGACCGCCACGCGGCGGCTGACGTGCTCGACGACGTGTAGGTCGTGCGCGATGAACAAGAAGCTCAACCCGAGCTCCGCTTGAAGGTCGCTTAGCAGGTTGACGATCTGTGCCTGGATCGAAACGTCGAGTGCGCTCACCGGTTCGT
Organism: Polyangiales bacterium; assembly: GCA_049669945.1. GTDB lineage: Bacteria > Myxococcota_A > Polyangia > Polyangiales > Houyiibacteriaceae > SG8-38. The sequence goes on from JBATLA010000588.1 coordinate 2,773, forward strand.
CGGCGACGATGAAGCGCGGCTCGACTGCCAGCGCGCGTGCGATGCCGATGCGCTGACGTTGGCCGCCGGAGAACTCGTGCGGATACCTTCGCATTTGCTCGGGTCGGAGCCCGACCCGCTCGAGCAACGCGGCGATGCGGTCTCGCTCTTGCGACGTGGACCCCGCCAACCCGTGGACTCGCAACGCTTCCGCCAGAGCCGACTGCACCGTCATGCGTGGATTCAACGAGCTGTAGGGATCCTGAAAGATGATCTGCATGTCGGCGCGGAACGGACGGAGCGCCGACTGGGTCAATCCGGTGATGTCGTTGCCGTCGAAGTAGACGCGGCCGCTGGTCGGGTCCTGCAGGCGCAAGAAGAGTCGGCCGAGCGTGCTCTTCCCACACCCGGACTCGCCGACCAATCCGAGCGTCTCCCCCGGCATCACGTCGAGGGTGACTCCGTCGACAGCGCGAAGCTCGGAATTCCCGCGTCCAAAGCCGCGTGACGGTCCGCGAAACGCCTTGCAGAGCGCCTCGACGCGAGCGATCGGCTGGTCGCTCATACGCCCGCCTCCGCGTGGAAACATGCGACGTCCGTCCGCCCCATTCTCTCCAACGAGGGCTCCTCCGCGCGGCACGCGTCGCTCACGAGGGCACATCGATCCTGAAAACGGCATCCCGACGGCAACGTGCGCAAGTCGGGGACGATACCGGGAATCGTGGGCAGCCGCTCGCCGCGGTTGCGTTGACTCGGCAGACTTTGGAGCAAGCCACGCGTATACGGATGACGCGGCGATGCGAAGAGATCGTCCGTCGTCGAGTGCTCGACGATCTTCCCCGCATACATCACCGCGATCTCATGCGTGAACTCTGCCATGACGCCGAGGTCGTGGCTGATGAAGATGATGCTCATGCCGAGCTCGGATTGCAGCGAGCGGAGCAAGTCGAGGATCTGGGCTTGGATGGTGACGTCGAGCGCAGTCGTCGGCTCGTCGGCAATCAAGAGCTGCGGTTCGCATGCGAGCGCCATCGCGATCATCACCCGCTGACGCATGCCTCCGGAAAGCGTGTGCGGATACGAGTCGATCCGCTCGGAGGGAGCCGGAATACCGACGAGATCCAGCAGCTCGATCGCCCGCGCCTTGGCGGCGCGCCGACTGACGCGTTGATGCAAGCGGATGGCCTCGACAATCTGCGACCCCACCGTGTAGACCGGATTGAGCGACGTCATCGGCTCCTGGAAGATCATGGAGATGTCGTTGCCGCGAATCGCGCGCATCTGCTTTTCGGGCACCTGAAACAAGTCCTTGCCCGCGAACAGGGCTTCGCCACGCTCGATGAAGCCAGGCGGGGTCGGAATCAGGCGCAAGATGGACAGCGACGTCACACTCTTACCGCATCCGCTCTCGCCTACGATGCCGAGCGTTTGCCCGGGATAGACATCGAACGACACGTCGTCGACCGCCCTCAGGTAACCTTCGTCGGTGTCGAAGGCCGTGACCAAGTGGCGCAGGCTCAGCAGCGGTTCGGTCATGCGGCGCCTACTTTAGCACCAGTCGAAGAATGCTCGGCCTTTCATGAGCAATCTGAGAATTCGATCGACATGCCGGGGGCTGGGGACTGCTGAAACGCGTCTTCCGGAACTTCGGGATCGAGGGAGATCGACTTGACCCGCACGGCCGTGTCGGCGCCGTTGACTTCGTCGACGAAGCGAACGTTGGTTGGAAACGCGTGGCCTTCGACGTCGATGTAGTCGTCGTAGGTCGCTTCCCAGCGCTTGTCTCCGCTCGGACCACGCACGGTGGACCGTCGCAAAGTCAGGCGCTGTAGTTCGGGCGGCTTCTCGCGGTCGGCTGCATCGACGGAGAACGCTACCTCTTGAGTCTCGCCGGACGCAGAGACGAGCGTGATCACGTAGAGCCCATCTCGACACTCCATCGACTGTTCCACGGCGTCGAGAGTGGTCGTGTCACCGGTCAACAGGCGAATGACGTCTTCGGCATCGACCGAGATGCCGAGCAGTCGGGCGATGTTCTCGGGGCAGGTCGGACCGTGCACGAAGGCGCCCTCACGCAAATCGCTGAGTTGGAAGCGCTCACCGTCACTGGTGAGCACGGCGGCGGGCCCGACTTGCGTCATGACGTCGAAGCGCACCCGGTTGGGCTGCTCGAGGAACATCAATACCGTACCTCGGATTCGACCGCGGCCTCCCCACTGCGTCACCCGGGCCTCGGCCTTGAGCGAGCGCCAGGAGGCCTGCCTCGCTTTGTGATCGCCGAGCGCCCTACCCGCATCGGTGCGAACCTCGACCGGGCAGGTGGGACCGCTCTTGCAGCCAGCCGAGCCGAGCGCGAGGAGCGCGAGGAGGATGAGCCGAGAGCTCACGGCTAGTCGAGGGGCGCCCCGAGGTCGACCCACTCAGCGACCACGTCGACGAGCGGCTGCGCCAGGAGGCCGGTGGTGGGCATCTGGGTGCCGCAGGTTTGCACCCCACGCATTTTCTCGACCATGATCGAGTCGTCGGCGTTCGATGCTTCGACCAGGAGCCCCTGGCCGGCACAGGGCCCCGCGGTCGACGCGGAGACGTTGACGACGGCGGGATACGAGTCCTCCGGCCAATTGCTGGTGTCGGTCGTGTCGGATCCCGTTAGATCGAGCAATGCGAGCGCCGCGCTGCTGGCGCCGCCGGGAATGTCACCACCCAGGGGATTGTCTGGATTGGCGTCGACGTTGTCATTCGCAGGGCCGTGGCAGGTGACGCACTCGGTAAACATGATGGTCCAGTAGATGTCGGTCCAATCGGGATCGGGAAGGTCGGCGGCAGGCCCGCTGTAGACGCAGATGAGCTCTTCGTCCGCGGTGCCACACAGTTGAAGCTGATCGGCCTCGGTCGGCGGCGTTTCGGTCCGTCCGATGGCGGGCGCGTCGCATGCGAGCCAGTTGCGCACGATCTCCTGCCCCTCTCCCGAATCGATCGAGGGAAGCTCTGATTCGTCCTCGCGCAGCCATTGCGTATTGTTCTGAACGTTTCGTCCAGCCTCGCCCGGCGGCATCGCGCCGGCGCGCATCTCTTGGATCATAC
>JBATLA010000589.1:0-1671 GCA_049669945.1 Polyangiales bacterium
GGGCACGCTCCCCTTCTTTGGATAGCCAGATGCCACGCGCGGCCCAGGCTGCAACGAATGCGCCGAGCACGTAGATGCCCCATTCGGCGAACCAGGGCGCGAGCCGCGCCCCCTGCAGACGATAGGCGGCGATACCAAGCATCGTGACCGAGAGGCCAACGACGGCCCACAACCACTTTCGCTCACCCTCGGAGCGGAAAAGCGCGATAAACAAGAGCAAGCCGACGAACGCGAGCACGAGCCGGTATCGGTTGTCGCGCTTCTTCTTCAGGTTCTTCACCCACCAGGCAGTCGCGGCTTTGACCTCAATCGGGGGCGGCCAAACCGAGGGAGTTTGGCAAAACGCTTGAATCTCGCCGAGGCTGTAGAACCCGTCACCGCCTTGCGCGCGCACTCGAAGATAGCGGCCCTTACCACTGAGCTCACGGCCGCTTCGTCGGCGCATGCCCTCTCCAGACACCGGATCCCCGACCCACAGTCGCGTGAACGTCTGTCGGTCGTCGGAGAGCTCGACGATGTACTCGTCGTTGTTGTCGCCTTGTAGATCGACCGCCGTCACCTCGATCGATTCGCCGAAATCGTAGAGGACGTGGGCCTTGGGATTGGCAAGGACCGATGTGTGCTCGGTCTGCCACTCGTCGCCCGAGCCGGGCATGACGCCGTTGGTGAGCCGCGCGGTGTGCGTCACCCCCGGGTTCGCAATCGGGGACTTGCCGGCGAGCAGATTCCCTTCTGGACAGGAAGTGTCCTGGGCGACGGCCGGCGCCGCGGTACCCAGGCAAAGCAAGGAAATGATGGCAATTCGCTTCACGACCGCGCGCACCGTACGCAACGGAGTCCCGGCTGACAAGTCCCCGGCGCTCACCCCCTGGACTTCAGGGCGCAGGGGACTTACTCAACCGTTAATGGCCTCGCAATCCTCGAAAAAGGCAGCTCGGCCGCGCCCGCAGAGCGACGTCGTCTTGGTGTACGGCCGCTCGGGCGACGGCAGGGCCTACGACGTGCTCCGGCAACGTGGCCCTGAAGTCGAGGTGGGTAGGATGCGCCCGCTCGACGAGGGCAAGCCCATCCACGGCGAGGTGGTCCGTCTGAAGCAGCGAGGCGAGTCACCCGTGTTGTTCGACGTCGAGGTCCAGCACGACGCGCGCGAGTCCACCGGCCGCCCAGCCAAGGTCGCAAGCGAGCAGTACCGCAAGGGCTGGGAATCGATCTGGGCGAAAAGCCAGCTCGACCGCTCGCTCAATTAAAAAAGGGTGCCGCCCGCGGGCGACACCCTCCCCCCTGCTGCTGCCTTGGAGTGAACCGTTAGGTCACGTAGTCCTTGAGTCGCTCGACGTCTCGGTAGTCTTGAAGCCGCGCCAAGCCCGCCGTCTCGACCTGCCGCACGCGTTCGCGCGTGAGGTTCATGATCTCACCGACCTCTTCGAGGGTGATGCCGCCGCGGTCGGCGACGTCGAGCGCGCAGGTCTCGGTCATCTCCCAGATCTCGATGTCGGGGAAGTTGAGCTTGATCGAACCGCGCACCGGATGGACGTCGATGTAGAGATGGTATTTGCAGGAAACGAAGGGGCACGGCCGCTCCATGTCCTTGCATTCCGAGCGACTCCGCGGCTTCCAGTAGTCGGTCTCCGGGTAGAGCTCGCGGCCGCGGTTGAGCTCCGCCTTGCTCAG
>JBATLA010000590.1:0-6670 GCA_049669945.1 Polyangiales bacterium
CCGTGATCCTGCTCATCACGATCACCGCGGACGCCAAGGTCGCGGACATCGTGGTGGAGCACTCCGCGAGCGCGGATTTCGACGCTGCCGCGGTCGAAGCCGTTCAGACTTGGACGTTCGAGCCGGCGACCAAGGGTGGCGTCCCCATATCCAGCAGGATTCGGGTCGCGGTGCATTTCGAGGAACCCGACGTGGGGGTTCATGATCAAACGGGCGCCTACGCTGGCGCTGCCACTGACACTGACACTGACACTGACACTGACACTGACACTGACACTGACACTGACACTGACACTGACGCTGACGCTGATGCTGATGCTGGCACTGGCGCTGACGCTGATGCTGACGCTGACGCTGACGCTGACGCTGACGCTGACGCTGATGAGAAGATGCCCCGGTATCGGGCCAATGCTCGCGTGGATGCGGAGCGTCTTCGCAATGCCGGTCGAGGTGCGGGAGACCTCTCCATCGATCGCGATATCCTTGATGCTGCACCCGCGGTGACGGCCAATGATCTCCTACGTCGCGCGCCGGGTCTCTACGTCGCGAACGTCGAAGGCGACGCAGCCGGAGGTTTCTTCTACCTTCGCGGTTTCAACGCGGAGCACGGTCAAGACATCCAACTGCTGCTCGGCGACGTCCCGCTGAATCAACCCTCCAACATTCACGGCCAAGGCTACACCTATCTCAACTTCATCATCCCCGAGGTCGTGCGCGAGCTTCGCGTCACCGAGGGCGTCTATGACCCCGCGCAGGGCGATTTCGCGGTCGCGGGAACCGTAGCGTTCGAGCTGGGAGTCGAACGGCGTGGTATCTACGCCAAGAGCCAGTTGGGATCGTTCGGAACGTATCGCCAAGTGGGCATCTTTGCGCCGAAGGACAAGGATCCGGATACCTTTGGTGCGTTCCAGTTTCGCCGTTCGAACGGATTCGGCGAGAATCGCGACGGGCTCGAAGGATCGGCGATGTTTCAGGTCGGCTTTGGCGACAAGGACTGGCGCTTCCGACTCCACGGCTCGTTCTGGGGCACGCGCTACAACTCGGCCGGCGTCCTTCGTCTCGATGACGTAGAAGCAGGCGCGGTCGGTTTCTACGACGTCTACCCGTACGCAACGGCCCGAGCACAGAACGCTTACAACGCGGGTGCGATTCTCGGCATTCGCGGAGAGCAGCGAGGCGCGAACCGGAAGAACACGAGCTTCGACCTGTGGATTCAATTCCACGATTTTCGCATACAGCAGAACTTCACCGGATTTCTCGAGCGCTCTCAGGTCAACCCGGACTGGGTCGGCCGCGGCGATCTGATCGAGCAACGGGACCGGCGACTGGTCCTCGGCGGGAACGCGCGTCACCGGACAGCCCGTTTCGAGCCAGGCGAGAACGCGAAAGGCACGCTGGAGATGGGCATCTGGACGCGCGTCGACCTCATCAATCCCCAGCAGCAATACCTCATCGAGGCACCGGCGAACCAGACCTGGGACGAACGCGTCGACGCGAATATCGTGCAAGGCGACATCGGTATGTGGGTCGACCTCGATTGGGACTTCAGCAAGTTCTTCAACGTCAAGGGTGGCGTTCGCGCAGACCTGCTCTTCTTCGACGTCGACGACCAGCTCGGAAACTTCGTGCCCGATTTCCGCGAAGAGGATTTCATCCCCGGGTATCGGCGCACGGCGGCAGGGATCGTGGCGGGGCCGCGGCTGGCGCTCACGGGGAAGCCCACGGACTGGGTAGACATCATCGGCGCATACGGCGAGGGGTTTCGCTCACCACAGGCACGAACCCTAGTCGACGGCGAGAACGCACCGTTTTCCAAGGTGCGCTCGCTCGATTTCGGCGTTCGCTTTCGACTCGGCGAAGAGAAGCAACACGAGCTTACGTTGACGGGCTATCGAACCTGGCTGAACAACGACGTCTTCTTCGAAGCCGCAGAGGGGCGTCTCGAAAACATCGGACCAACGAGCAGGACGGGTTTCGTCTTCTACGGGGTCACTCGTCCGCTGCCCTGGCTCGTCGGGGCGCTGTCGGTGACCTACGTCTACGCGATCCTCGACGGCCCGCCGCCTCTTACGGTCGAGAATCCGACGCCGTCTCTCGAGCAAGGTGATCTTTTACCCTACGTTCCGCCGTGGGTCGTGCGGCTCGATATCGGTGTCGACGACGAGCTCACCGACCTCGGAAAGCACCCACTCCGCGGTCGGCTCGGCCTCGGATACACGTTCATCGGCGCGCGGCCCTTACCCTTTTCGCAGGCCGCCGACCCGTTTTCCTTGCTGGATCTTTCGGGGGAGCTCTCATGGTGGTTCCTGGAGCTCGGGATCCAGGTATTCAACGTTCTGGACAAGCGGTACGCCGGCAACGAGTTCGTCTTCGCATCGGACTGGGATCCCCAGTCTCCGAGCTCCCGAATCCCCGCACGGCACACCAGCGCCGGGCAACCGAGGATGTTCCTGTTCACGATCGGCATTCGGCTATGAATCGGCTTCTCACCATCACGATCCTGTGCGCCTTTGGCGCGAGCTGCGGTGAAACCGGCGGCACGTTCGTCGAGGTTCCTTTCGAAGCGCGGGGCACCGCTCCGGAACCCTTCACCAAGGATGGTTGGGAGGTGACCCTCAGCGAAGCGACACTTGGGTTTGGACCCATCTATTTCTGTGCAACCGACAGCGCGCTGTCGAGCCGATGCGAAGTCGCCATCCTCGAGTTCCTCGATGGGGTCACGCTGAACGGCTTGGAGCCGGCGGCGCAGACCATCGGCTCGCTGTTCGGCACGACGGGCACCGTGCGCACGGCCTTCTTCGACTACGGCATCGTTTGGCTCCTGACCCAACCGCTTCCCGAAGCTCTATCGGGAGTGCCAGGGGGGCCCGCCGTCGTTCGCTCGGAGAACCCGAACTACGTGCCGGAGGGGCACTCCGCCAGGCTCAGTGGGAACGCGACGTGTGTCGCAGATCAGGAGATCTGTTGCCCTGGCGAAGCGACGTGCCCGGCTTCGTATGCGTTCGAGGCCAACGTGGACGTGCTCGTGGTGAACGCAGGTACACCCGCGGTCAACGGCCTCCGCACGCTGCAGGAGATCACCACGGAGCCTCGCACTCTCACGATCACGTTCGACCCCACCGCATGGTGGCGATCGGTCGACTTCAGTCGCCTCGCCGGGCTCGACGACGGATCCGGGCAAGTGCTTCTCGAGCCGGAGGATCCGGACTACAGCGCGTTGGTCATCGCCATGACGACCAACGCCCCACCCACATTCACATGGCTCGGATCCACCGCTGAGCCACAGCTGGTCAACGAGTCGGGAGAATTGAGATGAAGAACGACGGAGTCATGAAGAAAGCTGGGCTAGGTTGTATCGCCCTGGTTGGTTTGGCGGCCGCGGGCTGCGGCAGCGACGGGGGGGGCTCCGGGAACGGGAACCTATCTGTCTTACTCGAAGCCGAGGAGACGATCGTAGACGGTCTTCAGTCCGGAACGGGGGAGGAGAACATCCTCGATGGGTTCGACGTGGAGTTCAACCGCTACATCGCGAGCTTCGGGTTCGTGCAGATGGCGCAGATCGACGGAAGCAATCCGCAAAGCAGCAGCGTCGTCGGCATCGCCGATCTCACGAGCCTCCCAACGACGCTGCCTCAGCTCACGGCGTTCACAGGAATCGCTACGGGACAGTACACGGAGTTCGGTTTCGAGACACCTGCGCCCGAAGCTGACGTGGTGAACATCAACTCCGTTCCTGCAGAGGAGGTGGACGCGATGGTGGCGAACGGATGGAGCTTCGTGATCGAGGGCACGATCACCCAGGTGTCTGACGGCGCGACGAAGAGCTTCTTGATCGAAGCCGATGTGCCCACCGTCTACAGCGCCTGCGCGGTGGAAGGCCTCGAGCCTGGAGTCAACGTCAGCGCCAACTCGAGCGTCGATCTCACGCTGCACGGCGACCACATCTTCTTCAACGGCTTTCCCGAGGAGGAGGGCAATGTCCAGCGGCTCGCGCAGTGGCTCTGGGACGTCGAGGACACCGACGGCGACGACGTGCTGACCCGCGTCGACTTCGAGGCGGCCACCGATGTTGGGAGTCTCTTCCCATCCCCTCCCCAAGGGGTCTACGAGCTCACCGGAGGTCCGATCACCCCCATCAACGATGCATGGGACTTCATTCGCGCTCAGCTCGGCACCCAAGGTCACATCTTTGGAGAGGGGGAGTGCGAATGGAGCCCGCTCTAGACCTACTTGGGTTCACGCGCTGATCGCGGCTTGGTGCCGAAGGCCCGTGGGCGATGCGCAGCATCGGTTTTACGGGCTGGCCTGGACACGAACGCGGCCCTAGCTTCCCCCCATGCAAGCAAGGAGCGACTTCCCCATTGCGATCATCGGGGCAGGGTTCGCCGGGATTGGCGCCGCGATTCAGCTGCTGAAGGCAGGCATCGATTCTTTCACAATCTTCGAGCGTGCCGACGAAATCGGAGGCACCTGGCGCGACAACACGTACCCGGGTGCGGCTTGTGACGTTCCTTCGCACGTGTATTCGCTATCCTTCGAGCAAAACCCCAACTGGAGTCGGCGGTACGCTACCTCGGAGGAGATCCAAGAGTACCTGCTCGCTGTCGTCGACAAGTGGAGCCTTCGCGAACGCATGCGCCTCGCCACCGAGATCGTGGAAGCGCGCTTCGACGAAGACGCGGGGAGCTGGTGCCTGACGACCGGGCAGGGAGAGAGGTTCACGGCGCGGGTGGTAATCGCCGGCGTCGGCGGCCTCGTCGACCCTGCGTACCCCGACATTCCGGGAATGAGCGAGTTCGAAGGGGAGATGATGCACACCGCCCGTTGGAACCACGAGGTCGATCTCACAGACAAACGCGTTTCGGTGATCGGTACGGGCGCCAGTGCGGTCCAAGTCGTCCCCTCGATCGCGCCGATGGTCGCGCTTCTCACCGTGTTTCAGCGAACGCCCGCATGGGTCGTCGCCAAGTTCGACGCGTTCTACCCCCGGTGGCTGAAGAAGCTCATGGCGCGGTTGCCCTTCTTCCTCCGGGCAAGCCGTTTCGTGAAGTACTGGGCCAGCGAAATACGCGGGCCCATCGTCTTCTACAACTCGAAGATCCTCTCGGCGATCGGCGTCCTTCTTTCAAAATGGAACCTTCGCCGGCAAGTGAAAGATGCGAAGCTCCGCGAGAAGCTCACCCCGACGTTCCAGTTCGGGTGCAAGCGGGTGCTGGTCTCCGACGACTACTGGGCGACGTTTGAGAGAGACGACGTCGAGCTGGTAACCGATTCCATCGACCGCATCGAGGCTAAAGGCGTTCGCACGCATGATGGGACGCTCCACGAAGCCGATGCGATCGTTCTCGCCACCGGATTCAAGCTCGGCCTCGCGACGGCGCCCTTTCCAATCATCGGCCTCGAGGGCAAGACGCTCGACGAAGCATGGGCTCGCGGTGCGGTCGCGTACAAGGGAATGACGGTCTCGGGCTTCCCCAACTGGTTCATCATGATGGGACCCAACACCGGGCCAGGTCACACGTCAGTGCTCGTCTATACCGAAGCGCAAATCGCACATGCCCTCGAGGCTATTGAGAAGATTCGGGGCGAAGCCTTGAAGTACGTAAACGTCCGCCAGGAAGTGCAAGACCGCTACAACGCGGGGATTCAAGAGCGGATGAAGCACATGGTGTGGGGCGGTTGCAAGAGCTGGTACTTGAACGCGGACGGCAGCAACCATTCACTCTACCCGGGCTTCGCCGCCGAGTACGTGCTCCGTGCCCGCCACTTCAAACCCGAAGAATACGAGCTGGCGGGCTACACCAAGAGAGTCGCCGACACAGACTCGGACGCAAGCAACGGCGCTGAGGCGGTCACTCGGGCCGCGTCCGTCTAGCGCGCCACCGGGACGTACGCGAGAGTGTATTCGATTGGGGATGCTAGCTTTTCGCTCGTCATGTGCACCGTCATGACCAGCTGACCCGAGGGATCGAAGCTGTAGGTCGACTTCCGTTTCGCGTGCTCGAAAACGAACCACTGCACGATGCGTTCGCGCTCGAGCTCGTAGTGCAGCTTCGAATCCCGACCGTTGGGGCCGACCAGTGCGCGCTCGCTCCCGTCCGCTGGCGCGACGGCCGAGTACTCACCCATCTTGATGGAGACGTCGTCGCCCACGAGCGAGATCTCGATGCGTTGAGGAAGCTGCTTGTGATTCGCGAGTCGACTCGAGGCGATCTTTCGGCCGAGCCAGCCGAGACTGGTGACGGCCGCTTCGATTGATTTTTGGATCGTCGCATGGTCTTTGTCGGGGTCGCCGACGTAGCGATACGTTCCCGCCAAGCGCTCGACCGCCGACGGTGCCACAGGAGGCAGGTCGATCGACTGGGCGCTGGCCGCCGCCGCGAGGGCTAACAAGCCACACACCAACGCTGGCACTCCTCTACTGCGGGTCATCCTCAGCTTGCTGGCGCAGGAGTTCGAGGTTCGCTGCCTTCTTGCGGTGTGCCTCCCCCATGGTCTGCTTCAACTTGTCGGGAAGCGCCTCGGTAGGAATCACGAGGTCCCCCTCGACTGGCCACTCTTGTAAGAGCTCCGGATAGTAGCCCCGCGGATAGTAGTCGCGGGGATCGATCTCCTGATTGCGGACGAAGGGTTCCTGTAGCATTTCGCGCGACGTCGGCGGGTGGGGAAC
>JBATLA010000591.1:0-4995 GCA_049669945.1 Polyangiales bacterium
CTCATGCCGAGGGTGTCGACTCCGCGATGGTGGCATGCCACTCGGGCCGCCTGTTTGTCGACGCGTCGATGACCAACGGCCGCGAGGTTCAGTTCAGCCTCGCGCCAGCCTCGGTTCGCTTCGCCCCTCGCGGCGCCAAGGAGATCTCCTTCGACGTCGAGCCGCCCGACGCACACGACACTTCAATCGTTGGCGCGTTGGCCGGCTGCATCGCGAAGGCTACGTGGCCGATGATCGCGCCACCCGACTCCATCGACGTCGGCGGCGCCATCGTCGAGCGCGAAAGCCCGGGACGGCTACGCGTCGACCTTCGCAGCGTGCCCGCAGTCCGTCGCTTCGCCTCGACGCAGGCGGCCATGATGATTTTCGACGTGCTCGAGCTGGAATCGCTGCGAGTCGAACCGGGCGCCCTCGCCATCAAGCTGAAGCTCCCACAGCTCGCGTGACGCCCTAGAGCTCCTCACGCCACTTTTGGGAAAGCGCGACCTCGGCCTTGTACGCGGCGATGGACCGCTCCTTTTCCTCGTCGGACCAGCCGATGAGCTCCGCCATCCGGTTGGCCACCTTGTCAACCGACCCGAGCCCTTGCTGAAAGTCGCGAAAGAAGATCTGCGTCCGGCGAATCATGACGTCGCTTACGCTGGCAGCGAGCTCCTCGTGAACCGCGAAGTCGACCTGCGCCATGATTTCGACTCGCCCTGGCACGATTGGCTCGAGCAACGCTGGTTGCTCTGCGCAGAGCCTGGCGAGCTCGAGCGCGCGCATCCCATACGTGTCGACCAGGTGCCGTCGAGTCGTGTGCGAAAGGTCGCACTCGCACGCCTCTGAAATCTGCTCGGCGACTTTTTCGTGGTCGTCGTCTTCCGGCCAACCGACGGCGCCGGGCAGCGGGTACTTGAACGTTTGCCCGGAGTGGATGTCCTCTGGAAGCTGTCCCGTCAACTTGAGGATCTGCACCGCGGTGTCGACGCACTCCTTCGCCATCTTTCGGTAGGTCGTGAGCTTGCCGCCGGCGATGGTGATCAAGCCGTCTTCACCAATGTGAATCTGATGCTCTCGGCTCACCTGTGACTCGGCCATGTCCCCGACGTCGGCCTCCGGCGCAATGAGCGGTCGAAGCCCCGACCACGTCGAAATGACGTCCTTTCGATGGATCGGATTGTTGGGGAAGTAGTAGTTGGCGGCGGAGATCAGGTAGTCGACGTCTTCGAGGGTCGCGTACTCTTGGCCGGGAACGCCATCAAAGTCGGTGTCGGTCGTGCCGACGTAAGTTCGCTCGCCCCAGGGAAGCGCGAACAGAACCCGCTGGTCCGTCGGGTGAAACAAGACGACAGCATGCTCGACCGGAAGCTGATTCCGCTCGACGACGATATGAATGCCCTTGGTGAGCCGGAGCATCTTCGAAGCGCGCGGTCCGCTCATCGCCAAGACGTCGTCGGTCCAAGGCCCCGTAGCGTTGATGACCGCATGCGCCTTGACCTCGCGAAGGCTCCCATCGCGCACGTTCTTCACGACGACACCGGACACGCGCCCTTGCTCGCTCTTTGTCAACGCGTCGACTCGCGCCCAGTTCACGACGGTGCCCCCGTTCTGGGTCGCGTCGATGACCGTCTCGAGCGTGAGCCTCGCGTCATCAGTCGAGCAGTCGTAGTAGACCGGCGCGCCCTGGAGCCCCTCCTGCTTGAGCATGGGTTCCTCTTCCGAAACCTCGCGCGGCTTCAAGGTCCGATGCCGCTTCGGCGATCGGAACAAGGCCAGCCCGTCATACAGCCACATGCCAGCGCTGATCATGCGAAGGCTCTTTCGCGCGCCTTTGTAGACCGGGAACAAGAACGCAAGCGGATTGACGAGATGCGGGGCCAAATCGAGGATCACACGGCGCTCGCTCACCGATTCGAACACGAGGCTAAACTCGTAGCTCTCGAGATATCGAAGGCCGCCATGGATGAGCTTGCTGGACCGGGAGCTCGTCCCGTACGCGATGTCGTTTTGCTCGAACAACACGACGCGGAGGCCGCGGCGTGCCGCATCCCGCACGATACCGGCGCCCGTGATGCCACCGCCGATGACGACGACATCGACGTCCTCGGGAACTTGCTCCCACATCTCTTCGCGCGAAGGCATTAGGGCTCTCCTAGAATGTTCTGCTGTTCGAGGTAGTGAATGACCTGAGCGGCCGCCTCATCTACGCTGAGGTTGGCCGTCAGAAGGTGAACCTCGGGGTTGTCGGGCGCTTCATAGGGCGCATCGAGCCCGGTGAAATTGGAAATCTCCCCGGCCCTGGCCTTCTTGTAAAGGCCCTTGGGGTCACGGGCTTCGCAGATCTCGAGCGGCGTATCTACGAACACCTCTACGAATTCGCCCTCGCCCATCAAACCGCGAATGCGGTCGCGGTCCTGACGATAAGGCGAGATGAAGGCCGACACGACGAGCGCGCCCGCATCGGCAAACAACCTCGAGACCTCGCCGATGCGCCGGATGTTCTCGACGCGATCCTCCGCGGCGAAGCCGAGGTCACTGTTGAGCCCGTGGCGAACGTTGTCGCCATCGAGGACGTAAGAGAACACGCCACGCTCGATCAACAGACGCTCGACGCGATGCCCGATGGTGCTCTTGCCCGAGCCGCTCAACCCCGTGAACCAAAGCACCGCGCCGCGATGACCGTGCGCCGCCGCCCGCGCATCCTTGTCGACCTCGCCGATGTGCCAGGTCAGGTTTTCTGCCTTCGGACCGCTCATGCGGGCGAACATAGCAACTTTGCCAGCGCCTGCACCGTGAGCGGCGAGGACCCCTCCGCCTTGTTGTTGACTAGCACATAGCACTCCGCGTCACGGTCTAGGGCCGCCCGAACCAGCGCAACGACGTCCTGTCGCATCTGCGGTTGTGGCGTCACGAGGCGGTCGAACGGAGCATACGCCTCCTTGAGGTCGGCATAGCGCTTCCCCGGCGGAAGCAGCAGTCGAGCGACGAGGAGCGGACTATCGAGCAACCCCTCGACCCGCATCTGCTCGGCGATGCCCGGCATGCGCGACCAGTAGTTGAAGACGTGAGACGCTTCGTGATCTCGCAGGGTGCGGGCGTACTCCTGCGTCAGCAACTTGCGGTCCCGGAGCTCGACCGCAATCGGGAAATCACGCGGCGCCTCGCGCAAGAATGTCGCGAGCCTCTCGCAGAACCACGTTTGGTCGAGCGGAAACGGCGACGGCGCAATCTCGACGATCCACGGGCCCATGTGACGCGCGAACGCCGCGAGGGCGGGCGCATGAACCGCCTCTGCAAACAGCGTGGGGTTCAAGAAGTCCGGGTTGCGCTTCCCCGCGTTCTCTCCATACCGCGGGTGCTTCGGATAACCCGGCATCGTCACCTGCTGCCACACCTTCATGGCCGCGCGAAACCCGTCCGGCAGTTGACGGGCGTAGGCCCCGAGGTCTTCCTCGGGCACCGGCGCATAGTACCCTCGGTCGATGCCGACCGTTCGCATCAGGGGATGGGTCGCGTACTCACCGAGCGATTCCCGAAGGAACGCTCGCTGACTCCCGTAGCGCTTCGCGTACACCAGTCCCGCCCATCCAGGAAAGGTCCAGCTCGACGTTCCAAAGCGAACGTTCGGCGGCAACCGCTCGCGCAATGCCTCCAGCTCCGCTCGCACGACCTCGGCGGGATCAGGCGCTTCGGCTTCTTCCCGGTCGAAGAGACCGAGCTGCGGCTCTTCCTCCTCGAACAGGGGGCTCTTCGGGCGCCGGGAGTGGATCATTGCGCGTTGTTTCGCCGAACGGCGATGTTGTGCTGCCGAAGCGTCTTGCTGAAGTGGTGGCGCCCGCTCCCCCGCGCCACGAAATAGAAGTAATCGTGCTTCTCTGGGTCGATCACGGCGGCGATGGATGCCTTGCCCGGGTTGCTGATCGGGCCGGGCGGGAGTCCCGAATGACGATAGGTATTGTAAGGGTTTTCGGGGTCGTCGAGCATCGCTCGCGTGATTCGCCCGTCGTACCCCTCACACGAGGGCGCCGCTTCGGGGACTGCCATGCAGCCGTACTGAACGGTCGGGTCCGCTTGTAGGCGTCGCCGCGGGAGAAATCGCTTCGACTTCAGCCGGTTCCAGAACACACCCGCAATTCGAGCGCGCTCCGAAGGCACCGCGGCTTCCTTTTCGACGACCGACGCGAGTGTGATGATGTCGTGCGTCGTCCAACCATCGAGGCGCGCCAACCGCTCCGCGTACTCCTCCTGAAGCTCCTCGTAGCGTCGCGTCCAGTTGGCGAGCATGCGCTCGACCACACGCCGTGGCCTGCTCTGGTCGTCGAACTCATACGTGTCGGGGAAGAGGTAGCCCTCTGCGTCGTTGGCTTCGACTCCGTAGCTAGCGAGTAGCGAGCTGTCCTCGGTCGCGTCGAGAAACTCGTGCGCCTGACAGATGCCGTACTCTTCGAGCCGCGCTGCGATCTCGAAACGGGAGAACCCCTCGGGGATCAAGATGCGAATCTGAATCCGACCAAGGCGCGTCGTCGCGTACCGCGCCACCTCCTCGGGAGTCATGGGAATGCGAAATCGGATCTTGCCCTGCCGAAGGTGCCGGTCGAGCCCGCGCATGCGCATGTACACCGTCCAGACGCGAGCATCGTCCAGTACGCCTGCCCCTTCGAGCTCGGTCGCGACCTGCCGAAGCGTCATGCCTTCCGTCACTTCCAGGACTGCCTCCTCGCTGTCGCCGGTGGGTCCGTCCGAGTCGGGATAGATCACGAATAGCCAGCCGAGGGCGCCCAGCAGCCCGAGGACTCCGAGCAGCGTCGCGAGGCTCACCAGTCGCGCCACGCCGCGCCCGAGATCGCTCTCGATCTTTATCGGCTCGTCGGATCCTGCCACGTCCCCCCTGTATTGGCGTCTAGATACCCCTGAAGCAAGATGGTCGCCGCCGATTGGTCGACCACCTCGCGCCGCTTGGCTCCTCGCCGCCCCATCTCGCTCAGGGACCGCTCCGCCGCCACGGTGGTCAAG
>JBATLA010000592.1:0-3826 GCA_049669945.1 Polyangiales bacterium
GCGGGCGCGTACGCCTGCTGCACAGCTGGCGTCGCGGGCCAGCAGATCATTGCGCACGGGCTTGTATCGGGAGATGCCGCCGATGACGTCCTCTGCGAGCTCAGGATACCGAGCCTTTCCTGCCGCACGTCGTAGCGGTGAGCTCGACGTGTAGATGCCACCGTTCGCAGCGACGCTCGTCACGGCGATCGACTCCTCGCGGCCGAGAGTAAACCCGCGAAGCTCACCGGATTCTCGGTCGAGGAGTCCCACGCCTACCTTGAGCATCACGTTGGTGGTGAGGACCGTCTTGCCGCCGCCGACGCTGACCGCAATCCCATTTGCAGTGATGGTCGGGGTCAGGGCCTGGAACTCCACCTCCACATCCGGATCGTCCGTAAACGCATCGAGCGTTGCCACCCAGTCGAGAGTCGCGTTGTCGCCATTGTCGATCAACTTGAACACATCTTCGCGAGTAACGGCGTAGATCTCGTCATTGTCGGGCGAGACGCCGATCGACGCCGCCACGAGATCCCCGAGGTCGTAGCGCCAGAGCTCCTCGAGCTCGCTGCTCAGGGCAATTACGTTCCCGACGTTGTCGGAGATGTACACCCGCGTTCCGTCTTCACTCACCGACGGGGTCGAGCCGGTGCCGCCATCGAATGCAATGGAGTTGAAGACCTCGAATGCCAAGCCGCCGTTTCCGTCGTCGACGAGGTCGAGGGAGTAGATCGCGCCGCGTTCGGAAAGGCCATCGGTCGTCCCGTCCGCGGCGTCTTCATCGGTGGCGGCCACGAAGATGCGGCCGGTGTTGGGGTCGATCGCGAAGTAGTTGGTGATCACCGAGCCACCCCCAAAGATCACGTCAACGATCAGCGAGAAGAAGCTCAAGCCACTTGGCGTCGTCCCGAATACTGCGTCGGTGAGTGCGTCGGCCTCTTCGGTGAGGTCGGTCGGTATGGGCGGCAAGTCGCTCACCGCGGGCGACCCGGGGATCTGGGTCGTCGCCAGGCGCTCTCCAGTCAGTCGATCGAAAGCCAAAATCTCGCCACCGTTCATGAGGGCAACCAAGGCGTCGGTCTGAGGATGATAGTTGAAGCCAAAGGAGTGCGTGGTCGAACGCTCGCCCTGAACGACGGGCGGCAGGATCAACTCCGTGGGCGTCCGCCAGAGGACGGTCCCGTCGGGGTTGATCGCCATCGCTTCGGTATATGTGCAGTGGTAGATGATTTGCGCGCCCTCGTTGTCGGGGTCGCCGAGGATCAGAATCGCGCCGCTCCCTCCATTGCTGCCGTTGCCTTCAATGGCCCAGTTTCGCTTGCCGGTCTCGGCGTCGAGCGACACGAGTGAGACGTCCTCTTTCGGGAAGAGCGGGCTGAAGTAGAGGTTCCCCTCGTTGTCGTACGTCGGCCCTTCCGGGACGTAGAAGCTCTGCTCCGCGACCCAGTCGAGCTCGAGCTTGGGCGCCACGGCGACCCACACGTTGTCGGTGTTGTTGGGCCCGACGTGCATCGTATGGAAGCCGCTCGGCTCAGGGATGATGTCGTACGCGTAGTCGCCGACGGTGCGCGCAGCGACGGGCGCCCATTGGGTCACGGAGGCGGGGACCTCTTGCGGTGGCTCGGTGGTCCCGCTGCTCGATGAGCAGCCGAGCGCGGTAATCAGCAAGAGGCCGCAGACGACCGCGGCAACTCGGCTCAGGGATGGGGCATCATAGGTAAAGCGACACATATTTCCCGCTGATAGCACACTCGGCGAGTCACGCAGCTGTCAATCGATTGGAACTTGAAGGACCGCTTCCGTGGCCGTGCACTTCATGAGGATCTGGCTCATCGTTGTCGAGCACGCAGCTCTGACAGAGGTCGCTGATCTCGCCTGCGACGTCGAACGTGAGCGGCTCGAGCTCGTGAGTGAGGTTCGTATCTATATGCGTCAGCGTGGTGCGTCCCGATCTCGAGCGACGAGGGCGTCGAGCCCTCTCGAAACCTTTTCGAGCCCATCGAGCAACGCCTCCATGGTGCCACCTCCGGTTTCGGCCTCGAGCTCTTCTCTCAGTTCTTCGAACACCGCGAGACCTTCCAGCACGGCTTGGCGGCCCCGCTGGGTCAGCACGACCATCTTGGCGCGCTGATCGGTAGGATCGGGCAGGCGCTCGACGTAGCCGCTTGCTTCCATGTCTGAGACGAGCTGCCCCACCGCTTGCTTCGTGATCTCCGCGCGCCGCGCGAGCTCGGTGATGCGCGTACCTTCGAGGTCGAGGTGGGGCATGAGTTGCAGATGCGCCCTTCGGATCGTGGGATGACCGGCAGACCATCGCGCGAACGCCATCGCGTCGAACAGGCGGGCCGAACGCAAGAGCAGTTGGCCGAGATTGCGCTGCTTGGCAGCGTCGATGGGGTCGTGGGTCATAATAGTAAAGCGACTTGACTAAATTGTAAGGCAGCTTTACTACTTGGTCAAGACAGCTGACGAAAGGTCAAAAAATGCAACGAAAACTAACCCCGAGCCCTTCACTCTATCCCTTCGAGTCGCACTGGTTCGACACAAGCGAGGGGCGCCTCCACTACATCGACGAGGGCTCGGGGCCTCCGATCGTCTTCGTTCATGGCATGCCCACCTGGTCCTTCCTCTGGAGGGATTTCGTTCGGGAGCTTCGGGACACGCACCGATGCATTGCGATCGACCACCTCGGCTTTGGTCTCTCCGACAAGCCCGCCAAAGCAGACTACCACCCCCGCGCGCACTCGGAGCGCCTTACCACGCTGCTCGATGCGCTTGGGCTCGCGGATGTCACGCTCGTCGTTCACGACTTCGGTGGCCCGATCGGATTGGGTCATGCGTTGAGCCGTCCATCGACCATCGGGAGGCTCGTCTTGATGAACACCTGGATGTGGCCCCTGTCCGAGCACGAGCAAGCGCTGGCGGTGGACCGCGTCGTGCGGGGAGCGCTTGGGCATGCGCTCTACCGATGGTGGAACGCTTCGGCTCGCTGGCTCGTACCGCGCGTGCTCGGTCCCGGCCACCGTTTGAACAGCGATATCCATCGACACTACATCGACGTGACGCGCCGAAGCTCAGAGCGCGTGGCGCAATTGACCTTGGCCAGGAGCCTGGTCGGCGCGTCGGATTGGTATGCGTCGCTTTGGGAGCAACGCGCGACCTTGGCGACTGTCCCTGCGCACATCATTTGGGGAATGAAGGATCCGACGTTCGGGCCGGAGGAGCTGCAACGTTGGTGCGCGCTCTTTCCGGACACCGGCGCCATCCGCCTCGAGGAGGTGGGTCATTTCCCTCAAGAAGAGGCGACGAAAGAGGTGCTTGGGACCTTTCGCAAGCTGGTAGCTGGATAGATCGACGCCTTCGTGAACAATGCGGGGGTCGCCATGACCGCGCCGCCGAAGACCGAGTCGCTCGCCTGTTCCCTCAAGCCGGTCGGATTGATCCAAATGGCGCCGTCTTGGATGAAGATCGTTACGGCGGGGCCGGATACGATTCACAAAGGGCGTCGTCGTCGTAGGTGAGCTCGCATTCCGTCTCGCAGGCCCGGAAGGCCGCGGGATGCTTGTTGATGCTCTCTATCAGATCCGTGTTCAGGCTCGAAAGTGGTCCGTCCGGGATTGCGAACAAGGCTGCATCTCCGGTGCTCTTGATGCATTCCTGCTCGATGCACTGGCCCTCGCAGTCGGTGTTCGGCGCGCTGCCGGCGAGGCAGAGCGTTCCGGTTTCCGAGGCAGGCTCGAGGCCCAACATACACTCGAGCACGACGACGCACGGCTCATCGCACACGTCGAGGTTGCTCTCGGATTCGGCGCAGAGGCAGCTCCAGCACGCCTGCGTGATGTTGGGC
>JBATLA010000593.1:0-5919 GCA_049669945.1 Polyangiales bacterium
TGTCGGCAGACATCCCGGAAAACGAGCGCAGGCGCGGGCTCTACGTCGGTATTCACGGCGACCGACTGTACGGCGGAGCGGAGGGCACGAGCTTTCACGATGTGCTCCTCGCGGGGGGGCTGGTCGACGTGGCGGCCGAAGCCGGATTTCACGGCTGGCCAGCGTTCACCAACGAGCAATTACTGAGCCTCGATCCGCCATGGATCCTCACCAACCCCGGGACCGAAGAGGCGCTTTGCCGGCACCCCGGCCTTCGAGCGCTTCAGGCCTGCAAACGCGACCGAGTTCGCAGCATCGAGACCGATCTGCTGACTGATCCGGGGCTCGGGATGGTCGAAGCCGCCCGGGCAATCCGTCTGGCGATCTACGGCGACTAGCGCTGCATCAGTCGAGCAACGCCGGAAGGAGCTCGCTGTACTCGACCGTGCGCTTGAACTGCGGGAACTCCTCGGCGACGTTGTCCGGGCAGCGGAACAAGATCCCTCGGTCTGCCTCTTTGAGCATCGTGGTGTCGTTGTAGCTGTCGCCCGCGGCGTGAACCTGGAAACCGATGTTTTTCAAACCGGCCACCGCCTTGCGCTTTCCGTCGGGAATCCTCAGCTCGTAGCCGCTCACACGGTCGGTCTCGTCCGTGAGCAACTGATGACAAAAGAGGGTTGGCTGACCGAGCTGCCGCATGAACGGCGCGGCGAACTGATAGAAGGTGTCGCTCAGAATGATCAGCTGTGTCCGGTCGCGGAGCTCGTCGAGAAACTGCTTGGCTCCCGGAAGCGGCTCCATCGTCGCGATGACGTCCTGGATGTCCGACAGCTTGAAGCCGTTTTCGTCGAGGATTTCTAGGCGGCCTTGCATCAGCTTGTCGTAGTCCGGCTCGTCCCGAGTCGTGCGGCGGAGCGCATCGATACCGGTCTTGTCAGCAAAAGCGATCCAGACCTCCGGAATCAGAACGCCTTCGAGATCGAGGCAGACGACGAGTGGTTGCATGGGCCGTGACCTACCCGATTTTCGCGAGCGGGCAACTCTGGCCTAGACAAGCCGGCGTGCGCGGGGCACGAATGGTTCGTCCATGGCGTTTCGCAACGCGATCTTTGCCGGCGGTGGAAGCCGCTGTTTCTGGCAGCTTGGCTTCTGGGAAGGGGCCAAGGAGTCCGGCCTCGACTTGCAAAGCTCGGTGAAGTTCGTCGGCTCCACCAGCGCCGGTTGCGCAATGGCCACCGCCGCCGTTCTCGATCGTGCTGAGGACGCCCTCGCGATCTTTCAGGCGTTCACGAAGGAGAACCCGAAGAACATCCATTGGTGGAATCTTCATCCATTCAGGCGCGGCAGTGTCTTTCCGCACGCGAGCATGTACCGGCAGGCGCTCGACGAGTTCATCGCGCACGACGACTTCACGACCATCAAGCGATCGTCGGTGCACTTCCTGATGAGCGGGTACCCGAAACGGTTGCGCGGTGCCGTCGGCGTCGCCGCGGCGCTTTCGATCTATGCCATGGAGAACACCCTCCGCGGAGATCCGTTGCATCCAAAATGGCCAATGAAGTTCGGCTTCACCCCGCTCGTCGGGCGCGCAGCCGACTGTCACACTCTTCAGGACTACATCGACATGGTCTTGGCCGCGTCGTGCGTGCCCCCGGTCTTGCCGGAGGGGCGCTTCCAGGAGCGCAAAGTGTTGGATGGCGGGTTGATCGAGAACATCCCCGTTCGGCTCGCCGCCGATCAGCCGGGCCAGACGCTGGTCCTCGCAAGCCGACGATACGAGCACGCGCTGCCTTCGACCGACCGCATCACCTGGGTACAGCCGTCGGAACCGATCAAGATCGACAAATTCGACTACGCAAACCCCGAGGGGCTGCAAGAGACGTTCGAGCTGGGATTGCGCGACGGTCGGAAATTCGGTCGCAGTGGTGCCCGGGGCGACGAGGCTCATAGTTCCGCGCAGTGACGCGTGCTACACGGGAGCCCGTGATTTCAGTCGTCGTTCCCACGTTCAAGGAAGCAGAAAACCTCCCTCACGTGACGAAAGCCATCTCCGACGCTCTCGCCGGGCGCGATTGGAGCTACGAGATCTTGTTCGTCGATGACGATTCGCAAGACGGGTCCGAAGAGATCTGCGCGAAGCTGGCGGAGAAGGACCCCGTGCGAATCGTCGTACGAAAAGGCGAGCGGGGCTTGGCAACCGCGGTCGTCCACGGCATCGAGCAATCGGCGGGCGACATCGTCGTGGTCATGGACGCGGATCTGTCTCATCCCGCGAGCGCAATCCCGGAGATGGTCGAGCGACTGCAATCCGCACACAGCGACTTCGTGCTCGGCTCGAGGTACGTGAAAGGCGGAACGATTCACGACGATTGGAGCGTGTTCCGACGACTCAACTCGATCATTCCGTCGTTGCTTGCGCGGCCGCTCTGTCATCTTCGCGATCCGATGAGCGGCTTCTTCGCGATCCGGCGAGGGGACATGCCGGACTCGGGAGCGCTCTCGCCCATCGGCTACAAGATCGCCCTCGAGATTTTCGTGAAGGGCCGCTTCCAACACGCAAGCGAAGTTCCGATCCACTTCGCGGATCGGCAGTACGGACAAAGCAAGCTGTCCCTCGGGGAGCAGCTCAACTTCTTGCGGCACCTCGCGCGCCTCTACGCGTACAAGCTCCGGCCTGGCCAAGCGTCGTGAGGCTCCTACGTGAAGATCGTGCGATCGGCTGGATCGTTTTGGTGTTCGCGCTGTCTCAGCTCACAGCGATAGCCTGGGACCTCCCTGGCAGCTACGGATGGGAGAACGACGGCATCGCTCCGCGAGATTTCTTCGCCGGCATCGCGACCAATCTAACGCCCGGCCAGGGCCACCGCTATCCGCTGTTCCACAACCTCGTCGTTGGCTTGCTGTGCCTCCCCGTGCTCTTGCCCGCCGCACTTCGCGCTGACGAGTGGACCCTGCCCTCGCTCATGGAGCAGATCCTCACCGTCCCCACGATGACGGGTTGCTCGATCATCGCGAAGGTCGTGGGACTCCTGATGGCCTGCGTATCGGTGTTGGCAATCGCCCGAATCGCTCGTCGCACGGCGAGCGCCGAGGCGGGCCGATGGGCCGCGATCTGGCTCGCCACCTCGCTCTCCTTCGCCTACTACGGACGCGTCAGCAATCTCGACGGCCCCTATCTCATGTGGACGGCCCTCGCGATGGACAGGCTGCTGACGGTCGCGCAAGACAGGCGCCGCAGGGACTACCTGCTCTTCGGCGTGCTCGCAGGTGCGGCGGTCGCGACCAAAGACCAAGCGTATGCGGGGTTCGTGCTCCCAGGCTTGGTCTACTTGGTGCTGCTCCCAATGCGGAGCGACCGACCCTTCGGGCCACGCGTGGCGCACTACGCGAACGTGGGATTCACGACGCTCGCAGGTGCACTGTCGGTCGGCCTGCTGGGAGGCGGCTTGCTCAACCCAAGCGGCTTCGTCGCCCGCGTTCGCGAATTGACGGGGGGCGCCAGCCAGGATTGGATGACCTACGAGCGCTCCACCGCAGGCGTCCTACAGAACTTGGCCGACATCGCGCGCTCGCAAAGTGACTTCTTCTGGCCCTGGCTAGTCGTCGGACTGTGCTGGCTCGGCATCATCCTGGTGTTGGTGAGCGCTAGCGAGGGAGGGATTCGGTCCCGCACGTTTCGCTTGGTTCCGCTTTGCGCGGGCGTGAGCAGCTTGCTGTTCTTCACGCTCGTCGTAGCCCGGTGCGAGCATCGATTCCTGCTGCCGTTCGGCTTTTGGTTGTCGTACTACGGTGGCATTGCCACGGCGGCATTGCTGTCGCGGGCTCGCCTGCGCTCGAGAGTCGTGGGTCGACTGGCCACGGGAGCCATCGCGGTCCTCGTCATCGCGGCGGCGGGACACA
Organism: Polyangiales bacterium; assembly: GCA_049669945.1. GTDB lineage: Bacteria > Myxococcota_A > Polyangia > Polyangiales > Houyiibacteriaceae > SG8-38. The sequence continues at coordinate 3,880 of JBATLA010000593.1, forward strand.
GCTTCCAAGTGCACCTGACCCAGCGCGGTGACGCACGGAACGAGGTGACCGAGTACTTGTCCGGGCTCGAGCCGGGCACCGTCGTCGAAACGTACCATTACCTTGTCCATCTTCCCCATTTCGACGTTTCCGCCACGTCGCCATACATCCTCCAACGCGTAGGCCAACGGCCGATCGCGAAACGCAATCCGCTCGTGGGCGCCAAGGAGTTGGACGAGGCTTACGGTCGGGTGAACGACCGGCGACCGGACGTGCTCGTGGTCCCCGAGTTCACAGCATCGGAGTTCGTTCCTCGCGAGCTCAAAGAGGGCGAGGCAGCGCCCGCTGTGCTTTCGCTCCGTCACGAAGACGATGACGCGCAGAGGTTCTTTCGCGCGGTGATGAACGACGCGCTGAACGGATACGAGGTAGCGTTGATCGCCGAGCCCAAGCTTCCTGCATGGGCGAACGCGATCGGCCTCGAACCTGTTCAGGTGCACGCAAGCGTTGGTTATGGCGTGCGGATTCTTCGTCGTTCAGATCACTAATCGCTGCGCGTCGCGACCGAAAACGGCGAGTTGACGCAGATTGTGCGCCGCGACTAGCGCACGCGAACGTCGAAACACGCGAAACCAAGAAGAAAGGGGGTAGACAGAACGTTCCGCGATTGTGCATTCTCGCCAGCACCGGGGCCCACATCGACCTCGGTGCGCTCTCGTAGAAGGTGGAGGTGCGACGTGAAGTATGGATGGATCGCGATAGTCGCCATGATGGCGGCCTTGTTTTCAACGGGGCAGGTCGCTGCGCAGGACCCAAGCGGGAAGGACTACGGGCCCGAGGAGATTGGGCCTGAAGAGTCTCCCTTCCCAGACGCCGACTTCGGCTCGGAAAAGGACGAGGGAAAGTCGGAGCTCGAAAAGCTCCAGGAGATGGACGCGAAGCAGCCCGCTGCGCCGCCACCCTCGGGGTTTAATCCGCCAGGTCAAGCGAGCGAAACAGGGATGGGCGGCGAGGCCGCCGAGCGCGAGAGGATGCGTGCGAGCATGGGCACGGTCGGCGATAGCGTCCGGAAAAGCGGAAAGACCGAAGACGCGATCCCGCTGAAGTTTCAGTTCCACGGTTACTACCGGGCTCGCTACAACTGGATAGGCAACGCGCCTCTGCCGGCGACACCAGCTCTGCCCGCCGCCGACTGGCAAAGCAAGAACGCATCGTATGGGTACATGCGCTTGCGCCTCGACCCCGAGGTGACCTACGGCCCCAACCCCGATCTTCCGATCGCCCGCCTGCGCTTCACGATCGACGGCTTCGACAATGTGGTCTTCGGTGACAACGCCCGCGTCTTCGGCGTGCCGCTGTTCGCAGTCGATCAGTCCTACACGGACGTCAACGGCTTCGACCTCCGCGAATCGCTGAAGCTCGAGCGCGCGTGGATCGAGTTCCTCGTGCCGATCGGCCAGATGCGCGTGGGCCGCATGGAATCTCACTGGGGCATGGGTCAGCTCACGCACGCCGGTAACGGCCTCGCCGAGTGGGGTGACTTCCTCCGCGGCGAGACCTTCGACCGAATCTTGTTCGCCACGCGGCCGATCACCCTCGCACGCGGCATCAGCAAGGGCGACACCCGACAGACGCCGCTCATCTACGCCTTCGTCTACGATCGACTGACCCAGGACCCGGTCGTGCCTTCGATCGTTCCATCAGCCTTCGATGGCAGCGCCGGCGCGGCAACGAACCCGAACTTCAAGCCGAGCTACACGACCTTTCCCGAGCGCTCGACCTTCCCGCAGGCGTACCTCACCAATCTCGATCGGCGCGTGAGCGAGATCGTCAACGTCTTGGCTTGGTTCGACGAAGACTTCGGCAACGGGGCGGAGGACGAGCTCTTCGCCGGTGCCTACGCGGTGTACCGCTGGGAACGCTCGACCGACAGCCGGATCATCATCCCCGACGTCAGCTGGCGGCTGAAGTACACGCTGAAGGACAATCGCAAGCTGGCGGTCTACACCGAGGGCGAGTGGCACAGCATTCTCGGGCACAGCGGCGCGCTCCGCTTCACCG
>JBATLA010000594.1:0-1935 GCA_049669945.1 Polyangiales bacterium
TTGGTCAGCAGTTCCTCGTCGGTCAACGCGTGCAGGAAGGCGATCAGGTCGGCCCTTTCCTGCTCGGTCATCACGAACCCGTTGAGCAAGGAGCTCTTGTTCGGGTTGAGCATTCCGTCGCCGGCGTTGGGTCCGCTTTCGATCAGTCGCCCGCCCCGCGAGTAGTGATCGAGCACCTCTTCGAGCGTCTCGATCGAGCCGTCGTGCATGTAGGGCGCCGTCAGTGCGATGTTTCGAAGGCTCGGCGGTTTGAAGCGGCCCTTGTCCTCAGGCAGCCCCGTCATGTCGTAGAGGCCTTCGTTCCCGGCCGGGTAGCTGCCGTCCTGGTCGAGGTTGTAGAGGCCATTGTTCATGAAGAACTTCTGGTCGAAGACCTGGCCCGCGTCGTCGGACGACTGCGAGAACAAGAAGCCGCCGTGGCAGTGAAAACACTCGAAGGCGTCCTCGACGCCCGCTGCGTTGGCGCCGCCGAAAAAGAGCGCCATCCCGCGCTGCTCGGACTCGTTGAGCGCTGTTCGGTCACCGGCCTGCCAGCGGTCGACCTTCGAGCTGAAGCTCACGACCGAGCGCTGAAACGCAGCGATGGCTTTGGTGATGTTGTCTCGTGTGACGGGGTCCAGCTCCTCCGGAAACGCGTCCGCGAACATCGCAGGGTAGCGTGGGTCATCGCGCATTCGCCGCAGGAGCTCGTCTTCCATGCCCGCCATGCCCAGCTCGACCGGGTCCTCGCCGAACATCGGGACCAGTGCTTGCTTCTCCAAACGCACCAACACCTCGTTGGCCCAGGTGAGCGATGCGGCGTACGCCACGTTGGCGATGCTCATCGAGCTTCGCGGATGGATCTGCCCGGTCGACCCCTCGGCCTGAGCGAGCGCATCGGTAAACGCGAGCGCCTGCTGGTGGCAGCTCCCACAGCTCTGCGTTTGGTTCCCGGAAAGCTGCGTGTCGTAGAACAGGAATCGCCCAAGCTCGACCTTGGCGATCGACATCGGATTATCCTCGGGGATGCGGGGTAGCGGGACCGTGTCCGGGAGGTTCCAGACCCAATCCTCAGGCGCGGGTGCGGCGTCGCTACTGCCGCACCCGGCCCCGACGAGGAGTAAGACAAGAAGTATAGGGATGGTTTGCATTTGGAGGTGTGTTCAGGGTGGGTTGCCCCGGCCGGTGGTTAGTCGACCGAGAAAAACGTTTGTGGGCTGGACGGGTCGTCGCCGCCGAACGGGAGCCCGAGGTTGTTGAACAGGGGCGCGCAATCGCTATCGGTCGGACCTGCCATGCAGCCGACCGGGGTCTCGGGTTGGTTCACGTCGAGTGCTGCGCCGTCGACGAGCGCCGCAAGATCGGCCTTGATGACATCGGTGCCCGCATCGAAGCTCGGAAACTCGACCGCAACGCGATTGGGGGCGCTGCACGCCGTCGTGCCGCCGGACACCGGATCCCCGTCACAGCCGGTGCTGCCGAGGTGCATCCGCCAGTCGGTCATGCTGAAGTTGCCGGAGTCGATCCGGAGGAACTTGTAGCCACCCTGCCAGTTCCAGTGCATCGAGGTCAGGTTCAAGGGCGACGGTGCCGTCGACGGGTTGTCGTGGTTCGCCTCGAACGGAACCCCCATCTCGAAACGAATGCCGTCGTACGTCCCGGCGGGAATCGTGCCAATGACCGTTGCGTTCGTCGGTTCGGTGCCGAGGTCGTTGCAGCCGTCCTCGAAGTCGAGGAGCGCAGCGCCCTCGGCTTGCCAGTCGTTCTCTGTCAGCGTGACCGGGACGTAGTCGCCGGCGTCGTTCTTGAGCTCGACGCTTTGCACGAAGAAGCGGAAGTCACTGATCGTGAGCGTCGAGTCGTCCGCTCCGAGGTTGTCGTAGGTGTCGCCGCAGACGAACTCGGCTTCGCCAACCATCGCCGCGACCGTGATCTCGACGTCCTGCGAGCCAGCGC
>JBATLA010000595.1:0-10221 GCA_049669945.1 Polyangiales bacterium
CGATAGAGGCGGATGCAGGCACTGTCCACGCGCAAGCCTTTGCCACCCTCTTTCTGCAGAGATCTCAGCGACGCTGGCTCAAACGTAGCAAGCGATGGCGGATGACGCTCACGAAACGGATGACAGCTCTGGAGTCGACGATGAACGGGGCGCGCAATGTCGCCGCGTTCCAGGGCGAGAATCTCCCCGCTTCCCAGCAAGAACCGACACAAACACCGATTCGAAAGGTCTGGCACGACGGTTGCAGGGCACTCCGCCAACTGCGCCACCCATCAAGGAGAAGCCATGAACACCGTCGATAACCACGCAGTCGAAAGCAAAGTCGAAGACATGTACGAGCGAGTGGCGCAGGACCCGCAAGGAGAGTTTCATTTCGAGATGGGGCGCGCGCTTGCCGAGCGTCTCGGCTCTTTCGTCGCTTCGCTCAAGGTCGGCTCCACCGGAAGGGTGGTCGGCGTTGATAGGACAGACGGGCAGCTCGACAAAGCCCGCCGACTTCGGGAGCAGGGCGGCTTCTCGAACATCGAATACGTCAAGGGCTACATCGACCAGCTCCCCTTCGAGGACGAGAGCTTCGACTCCGTCAGTATGTCCACAAAGCCAAGTTGGCAGCGAGCATAGGTAGGTCGATCCTTGCGAACTCGGGAGACCTCCCTGGCCAGGGCGGCGGTGGCATCGGAGGGGCGATCCTCAGCGACTACGCCGGCCAGGTGCTCCTGACCTCCATGCTGGTGGGCTCTACGTATTCGGACTGCGTAATCCGATAGATCGAACGGAATAGGGTCTCGCCCAAGCCGATTGTGTGTACCGCGCCCGCAGCCTCTGTTGCCCGCATCCCAAGTTGCAGGTAGGAAGCAACGATGGTGTACAGCACATGGATTGTAGTCGCTCACGACGCGGGGGCGCGCTTCTTCGAGAACCACGGTCGCGGAACGGGGCTAGAGCTCGTGGAAGAGATCGAGCACCCGGAGGGTCGCGCACGGGATCGGGACATGGCTTCCGACCGCCCTGGCCGTGCCTTTCGTAAGAACAGCAGTGACCCGAGTCGCGCGTCGATGAGCCAGAGCGAAGGCCCGCACGACCGGGCGGTTTCCGACTTTGCGAGAGCCTTGGCCGACAAGCTCAAAGACGGCCGCGTGCAGAATCGATACTGGCGCCTGGTGCTCGTTGCGCCTCCGCGGTTCTTGGGCTTGCTGCGGTCTGCCCTCGACGGTCCTACGGCGAAGCTCGTGACGGGCTCGCTCGACAAAGACTTGGCGGCAAGCAAGACGAGCGAGCTCGTGGAGCGCCTCGACGAGGTCATCAAACTTTGACCTAGCTCGCGTTTAGCAAACGGTAAGGAGACCCCGCAGCATGGAGTTGGGAATGATCGGCCTCGGCCGAATGGGAGCGAATCTCGTACGAAGGCTGCTTCGCGACGGTCACAAAGCTGTCGTCTACGACGTCGACGAGGCGTCCGTGAAGGCGCTGGTTGCTGAAGGCGCCGAGGCCGCGACGAGCCTCGCCGAGCTTGCGAGGAAGCTCCAAGGGCCGCGGGCTGTCTGGGTGATGGTTCCCTCCGGGCTCACCGGAAAAGTGATCGAAGATCTGAGCGCCCATCTCGAATCTGGCGACATCATCATCGATGGGGGCAACTCGTTCTATCAAGACGACCTCCAACGTTCCGCGGAGCTCGCAGGCCGTGGCATTCGACTGCTCGACGTCGGGACCAGCGGTGGTGTGTTCGGGCTCGAACGCGGTTTCTGCCTGATGATCGGCGGCGACGCGGACGCGGTTCGGCACCTCGAGCCGCTGTTCCAGACCCTTGCACCGGGAGCCCATACCGCGGAGCGAACACCAGGCAGAGTCGGGCCGCCCGTTTCGTCGGAGCAGGGTTACCTTCACTGCGGACCGAGCGGCGCCGGCCACTTCGTGAAGATGGTGCACAATGGGATCGAGTACGGGATGATGGCTGCGTTCGCCGAGGGCCTGAACATCCTCAAGCACGCGGGTGTGGGCCGTGCGAACCAGGACGTGGACGCGGAGACGACTCCACTTCGATCCCCCGAACACTACCAGTACGATCTCGACATTCCATCGATCACCGAGGTCTGGAGGCGGGGCAGCGTCGTGTCTTCGTGGTTGCTCGACCTCACTGCGGCTGCCTTGGTCGAAGACCCGCGGCTCGAAGAGTTTGCGGGCGAGGTATCGGACTCCGGAGAGGGCCGATGGACCGTCCTGACGGCGGTCGAGGAGGGGGTCCCGGCACCCGTTCTGTCCGCCGCGCTCTACGGGCGATTCGCATCGCGCGGCCGGGACGAGTTCGGGAATCGAATCTTGTCGGCCATGCGAAACCAGTTCGGTGGTCACCAAGAGAAGAAGTCGACATGAGTCCGTCGAGCGACGCCGATGCACTGATCCTCTTTGGGATCACGGGGGACCTCGCACGCAAGAAGCTCTTCTCTGCATTATACGATCTCACCGCCTCTGGACGCCTCGACATGCCGGTCATTGGCGTGGCTTCCCGCGGCTGGGACGACGAGACCCTCCGCGAAAAAGCACGAGAGGCGCTCGAAGCCCTGGGCCGCAAGATCGACGAGGAGGTGTTTGCCCGACTGGCTGCCAATCTGTCGTACGTGTCGGGGAACTACCGGGACCCCGCGACCTACGCGCGTATCGCGGAACGAATCTCGCGCGACGCATGCGCGGTTTCGTATCTCGCCATTCCGCCGGGGCTCTTCAACGAGGTTGTGGACGGCCTCGCCTCCGTGGGACTGAATCACCGCGGCCGCCTGGTGTTGGAGAAGCCTTTCGGCCGCGACCTACGCTCGGCGACCGAGCTCAACGACATCGTTCAGCGCTACTACCCCGAGGACCGCGTCTATCGCATCGATCACTTCCTCGGGAAGGAAGCCGTCCAGAATCTGATGATCTTTCGGTTTTCGAATACCGTGCTCGAACCAATTTGGAACCGTCACTACGTGCGCGGCGTTCAGATTACGATGGCCGAGGACTTCGGTGTCGAGGGGAGAGGCTCGTTCTACGACAAGGTCGGCACCGTGCGCGACGTGGTTCAGAATCATCTGCTCCAAGTGCTCGCCCTGCTGGCGATGGAACCGCCGGTGTCGGAAAGTCCGGACGCCGTACGGGATGAACGGGTCAAGGCGCTCAGAGCGATCATCACGCCGATGGCTGAGGACGTCGTTCGCGGACAATACGCCGGGTACCGTCGGGAAGCAGGGGTTGATCCGAGCTCGGACACCGAGACATACACCGCGATGAGGCTCGAAGTGGATTCGTGGCGATGGGCGGGGGTGCCGTGGATCATTCGCGCGGGGAAAGGGCTCGCTTCGACGGTCACTGAAGCCGTCGTCGAGTTTGCGCGGCCGCCGCGGCCATTGTTCGCTGATGCGGACTGCCGGCCAGGCCCGAATCGAATGACGTTTCGCACCAAACCCGACGACGGCATCAGCTTTTCGATGCAGGCTAAGAAGCCCGGACCGGCGATGGTGAGTCAGCCGATCGAGCTTCACCTCGAGCACGACAGGCCGCGGGGCCGCGATGCGTACGACCGCCTGCTCGGTGATGCGCTTCGCGGAGATCCGAGCCTGTTTGCCCGCCAGGACGGAGTGATGGAGGCGTGGCGCATCGTCGATCAAACGCTCTCCGGTTGCCGCCCGGTCGTCCCCTACGAGCGTGGCGGTTGGGGGCCCTCCGAGGCCGACGCCTTGCTCGGGCCCGACTGGAAGTGGGTCACGACGTGACTCCGGCGCTGCAGAGCGCATGCGTGTAGTTCGCGCCGGCTCGAACTTCGTCGAAGCTGGCGCGCGTGCCCTGGCTCGGCCGATCGAGGAATGCCTCGCACGGCGAGAGCGGGTCTCGTTTGCGGTCTCGGGCGGTAGCACCCCCTGTCCGGTCTTTCGCTTGCTCGCACAGATGCCGCTCGACTGGGGACGGGTCGATATCTATCAGGTGGACGAGCGCGTCGCCCCCGCCGGAGATCCTGCGCGAAACCTCACCGGCCTCACCGAGGCCCTTCTCGATCGCGTGGCCGCCATCGTTCATCCGATGCCTGTCGAAGCATCGAATCTCGACGCCGCAGCCGTCCAGTACGGCGCTGAGCTTCCGTCGTCGCTCGACGTGGTTCACCTCGGTCTTGGCGACGACGGGCACACCGCGTCCCTCGTTCCCGGTGATCCAGTTCTGGATGTCACCGATCGCCCCGTCGCGGTCTCTCGGCCGTACCAGGGGCATCGCAGAATGACGCTCACGTTTCCCGTGCTTGCGTGCGCCACCCGTATCGTGTGGCTCGTGGCGGGCGCCAACAAGGCGTCGATGCTCGAACGGCTGAGGGCAGGCGACCAGCGCATTCCGGCGGGGAGAGTCCATCGAGAGCACGCGGTGCTCGTCACCGATGAGCTCGCCGGCTCCTAAGGGTCGCGGGCTCAGGGGATCCGGTCGAGATCCCCTTCAAGCGGAAAGCGGGAGCTCGTGTGGGCTAGGGCTCGGAAGATTGCCGTCGGCGAATCGAGGAGGACGGCGCGTGATGAGCTTTCCGTCGAGCCGCACGGGGCCGAAGCCAACCGGGCTGGCGATGCCCGTTCCGATGCGCGGCCCCTTTCTCTGCGGTGAGCTGAGCAGGCGCGGGGAACCGATCGTTGGGACGACGTACGCCAAGCTGTCTCCCACGGAGGCACCGACCACCACGCCCCGTTGCACCAGCATCACGAGTGCGCTCGTTTCTCCGGCATCCGGTTCACCGAACGTGATCCGATCGATCGTTTCGAGAATCGTCGCCCAGTCATCGGCGTGTTCGGGAAGGGCACCGTTTCGAAAGCAACGCGCCAGCTCGTTGACTGTGCGAGCTGCGGCTACCTGGGCCTCGCGACCCGAGTCCGTGCCGTCCGCCAGTGCGATGAGCGTGCGATCCGCGTCCCTCAGGACTGAGAGCCGATCGTGGCTCGTGTCGTGCGCGGATGGTTGCGTGCCGTTGATCTCTAGCTTCATGGACCCCCCGAGGTACTGCTGTTCCTATTGCGGGAAACGGCCCGAGGTTACGCTCTATTCCGCTCCCGATGCCCGCCAGTACGATGACAAGTTGGCAACGTTCGCGCGCCGCGGCCGGGTGCCGACTATTTCGCTGTGTCGCGTAGGCGCTCCGCACTGACAGAGCCTTTGTTCTACCTATCTGCCCAAACCATCAACGACTGTTTTGCGTTTCCTCGTCATCTCGCGCATGGACTGCGCGCATAGGGTGACTACCGCGCAGAGAATCTCTTGGATTCGTGCTTGGCACGTGGGTTGCAGACGAATTCACGCGGGTTTCCAAAGGCTCGGACCTCAGGGGATCGCTAGCGGGAGGTTGTCATGAAGTACCCTGTATACAGCGCGTTTGTTTCACTGCTCCTCGTTTCCCCTCTGTTTTTTGCGGGCGGATGCAGCGGGAGCACAGAGCAAGGGGACGCGTGCTCCGTCGAGAGCGCGAGAATCTGCTCGGTTGAGGGGGACGAGATTTTGATATGCACGAACGGCGTATGGACGACTGACGTGGCATGCACCGACGGCACGATCTGTGAGATCCGAGGGGAAGGTCCGGAGTGCGTTCCCAACAGCGGCACGGGCGGCACGGGGGGTACGGGCGGCACGGCGGGTACGGGCGGAACTGCTGGCACCGGCGGCACCGGCGCGTTCGCCATCACCCCAGGCCATTGGTCGTACTTCCTGTCGTTCACATCCATTTGCCTCTTCGTCAACGAAGATGGGACCAAGCTAGTGGCGGATCCGAGCTGCAACCAGACCGAGAACCCTCTGTTCCCCTATGCGTTCCAGATCCTAGCGAATCCGTCCGGCGACATCTGCGGGTTCGGTTATCCGATGGAGGGAGAGGAGCCGCAGGAGGTTCCAATCGTGGATAACAAGTTCGAGATCCAGCAAACTCGGGGCGACGTCACGATCAAATTCAGTGGCGAGTTCACCGGCAGCGACTCGGTGGGCGGCGTGGCCAGCACCACGATGAATTGCCCCGAGGACGTGCCTTGGGGCGCAAGCCCAGGCTGTTGCTCGAGGTGTGCGTGGTGCCAGTAACCCCTATCTCATTACGAGATGCGTCTGGCGTGGATGGACCGTAGCAAACGGCACCGTAGCCCAAGGCTGCCACACAGCCGCGGATGACCGCGGGCTCCGAGGATCCGCTCACGCTCCTATCGGACGTCTAGGCCGCGTGGGGGCTCGAGACCTCTTGCTTGCGGTCGCCGGCCAGGGCGGGCGCCCCATCCCGGAAGCGTACCCGCATCTGCATGCCGCGCTCTCCTGGGTTGAGTGAGATCTCAGAGTGGAAGTCCGGCTCGAAGCCTTCGAGGAGGTTGATGTCGACGTTCTGAATCAGCGTTCCGAGGATGATGCGCATCTCCATCATGGCGAACTGTTTGCCAAGGCAAACACGCGGTCCGGCAGCAAACGGCACGTACGCTCCCTTTGGGAGCTGACGCTCGAACTCGCGTGTCCAGCGCTCCGGTCGGTACTCGAGCGCATTGTCGAAGTACTTCTCGTTGCGCCCCGTGGCGAACGGGCTGATCGCGAGAATCGCCCCCTTCGGAAAGTCATAGTCACCCAAGCGCAGATCGGTCTGGGCCTCACGGGCGTAGATCCACGGCGCAGACAACAGGCGAAGCGACTCCTTGAGGCACTTCTCGAGGTACGGAAGTTCGCGGAAGTCGTCGACGCCAACAGCTCTCCGACCGATCGTCTCGTCGATCTCTCGTTGCGCCTTCGCGAGCTTGTCGCGGTTGGTCGCCAGCAGGTACCAAGCCCAGGTGAGGGAGTGTGCGGTGGTCTCGTGGCCGGCGAAGATCAGCGTCATCAACTCGTCGCGGAGCTGCTTGTTCGACATGCTGCCCTGCTCATCGGTTGCGAACACCGCATGGGACATCAAGTCGCCGCGGTCCTTGTTCTCCTGTCGACGCGCAGCCACCAGGCGCTCGATGACCCCGTCCATCGAGTCGAGCGCTCGCACCATTCGCCGGTTGCGCTTGGACGGCCACCAGCGCGGCGTCGGAATCGGCGTCTGGGCATGGTCGATCAACGCCTCGACGATGTCTGCCATTGCCGTGTGGATGATCTCGGAGTCGTGTGCGAGGTCGGTGTCGAAGAGCGTCTTGGCGACGACACGAAGCGTGAGCTCCACCATCTCGTCCCGGAGGTCGACTTGCTCGCCCTCCTTCCAACCGCGCACCATCTCGGTGGTGTAGTCGGCCATCGTCGGCGCGTACGCATCGATGCGCATCTTGTGGAAGCCAGGCAGCAGCAACTTGTGCTGGCGCTTCCACGATTCCCCGTCGTTCGGCACGAGCCCGTTCCCGAGGAACGGCTTCCACATCTGCTTCACGACCTTGGGCTTGTAGACGTGCTTGGCGTGCGTGACGTTGATCGCGTTGACGACCTCTGGATCCCGAATGAAGTAGGACGAGCCGGTGAGCACCCGGGTCACGAAGACGTCGCCGTATCTTTCGTGCGCCTCGAGCAGGAACTCGGCGGGGCTTCGCTTGAAATCGAAGGTCCCACCCCAGAGCCAGTGCCCTTTGTGGCGTGGAATTGGCTTGGCAGGGGGCAATTGGTCCCGGTCATCGGCGCGCAGGGTCATTACTTAACGGAATGTAAACTTACTCCGCTGACTCCGCAACTTAACTAATTGTAAATTTGTGGGCTCTCTTGGCCCATCGAGCGCGAATCCCATGCTACGCAGTCCGCGCATTGCCGATGGCTCATTGTCTTTCACCCACGCCCCTTGGTCTGAAGCGTCGGATCGGGCTCCTCGCTGCACGGCTGATCATGGCGTTCTTCGTGCTGCTGAACAGACTGCGGCCGTCCCCGTCCTGGTCCGAAGAGGTGTCGCATCATCGCTATGGGGCCGACCCTGCGGAGACGCTCGAGCACATCCCTCGCAAGGCGGGCACTCCCGAACGCTCGCCCGTCGTCTTCATCCATGGCGGTGGTTGGATCATCGGCAAGAAAGAGCTCTACACGCGAGAGCTGCTCGCCTTTGCCGAGGCGGGTCACCCGGTCTTCAATCTCGAGTACCCCGTCGCACCCGAAAATCCTCACCCCGGGATTCTCCTTTCACTGCTCGACGCGCTCCGGTGGATTCGACGCGAGTATCCCGGCTTCAATGCCGCGCACCTCATGGGAGACTCTGCCGGGGGCAATCTCGCGATGATGCTCGGCATACTTTGCGCCAACCCAGATCTCATCTCGGACCTCAAGGCTGACGCCGCCACCGATGCTCCGCTGCGATGCCTGAGCGCGGTGTCGCTCTACGGAATTCTCGATCGACTGAGCTTCGTCCGAACGGGCTTTCCGGGTGCAGATTTGATGCTGGAATGCTACGCCGGCCTTGCGGCCTTGGAAGAGGAAGTCGGGCCCGAACTCGCCATCACGCCCATGGATCTCGACTTCGAAAGGCACCCGCCGAGCTTCCTCATCGCCGGAGAACACGACCGGCTCTGCGAGTCCACGCGGCTCTGTGCAGCGTCGCTCGCAGGGGGCTCCGGTACGGTTTCGAGCAAGATCTACCCTGGCGAGATCCACGGATTCTTCAGCATGAGTTGGCGGCCTCACCACGCTGAGCTGAAGACTGACCTTCTAGAGTTTCTCGAAGTCCACGATGTGCTCAGTCAGGCGTCCACCAGCGAAAGCGCCGTGGGGGCTCGCGCATGAGGGCCGAGCAACCTCGAATCGGCATCATCGGCGCCGGGCCTTCCGGCATCGCCTGCGGACGCGCGCTCCTAGAGCGGGGCTTCACAGACTTCACGATCCTCGAAGCCATGGACGCACCCGGCGGTACCTGGCGCGTGCAGTCCTATCCGGGGCTCGCATGCGACGTCTGGGCCCATTCGTATTCGTTCTCCTACGCGCCGAACCCCGATTGGTCGGCGAACTTCGTCGAGCGCGCCGAGATCCAAGGCTACCTCGCCAAGTGTTGGGCAGACTTTGGCCTCGAGCCGTACACGCGGTTCAACACCCGCGTTGAATCGGCACGTTGGCAGGACGGGTCGCATTGGCTCGTACGAACCGAAGCCGGTGAGACCCTCGAATTCGAGGTTCTTGTGAACGCGATGGGCAACCAGCACACCCCTTTGTATCCGGACGTCCCGGGCCGCGACGTGTTCGGTGGGGAGAGCTGGCATGCAGCCCGCTGGAACCACGAGGTCGATCTCGCAGGTAAGCGCGTCGCCGTCGTCGGATCCGCTGCCAGCGCCGTGCAGATCGTTCCGGAGGTCGCCGAAGTGGCGGAGCACCTCACCGTCCTGCAGCGCTCTGCGAATTGGATCATGCCGCGCAATCGGAGATTCTACAGCGATGCGGAGAGGCGCCGCATGCGCCGGTTTCCTTGGCTGATCGAGCTCACGCGTCGGGTGCAAGGGTTCTTGATGGGTCAGGTGGAGCATGCGGCGACGCTCGGGCATCGGCGGATGGACCAGTTCGAATGGTTTGCCCGCAGATACCTCGAACGCGCCATCGAAGATCCCGTCCTCCGCGCGCAGCTCACTCCCGACACCCGATATCAGTGCAAGCGCGGCCTCATCTCCGACGACTTCTACCCGGCCCTCACCAGGGACAAGGTCGAGCTCGTTCCGTCCGGGCTCCGGGAGGTCACCGAAGATGGGCTCGTCACCGCGGACGGGCGGAAAATCTCTGTCGACGTGATCATCTACTGCACCGGTTACCGCATTCTCGACTTCGACCGTATCGAGGTCGTCGGCTCGACCGGCAAGAGCTTGGCGGAGGCGATGGGGAGCGCGCCGAAAGCGTACAAAGGGATCGCCACCCCCGGGTTTCCGAACTACTTCTTCGCGGTGGGTCCCAACGGGCTCGTGCTGAACGCGCCCTATTTCAAGACTGCGGAGCTCAACGTCGAGACCATCGTTCGCTTGCTGTCGGACATGAAAGAAGCGGGCATCGAGGCGATCGATGTTCGTCAGGACGTCACCGATGACTACTTCGCCTGGATGAAAACCCAGTTCGGAAAGTTTTCCTGGGGGTCGCCGAGCTGCAACAGCTACTACACGAACGCGGAGGGGCACGCGCCATTCCTTTTTCCTGGCAACTTCAAGCAGTGGATAGCGCTTCAGGCCAAGATCGGGCTCGATGATTTCAACGTGGTCGCGGGTCGCGGAGCCCAAACGCACGAATCTAGGGAGAGCAAGTCATGGAGTCCTTTTCAGGTAAAACAGCGGTAGTCACGGG
>JBATLA010000596.1:0-1640 GCA_049669945.1 Polyangiales bacterium
GGAATCATGACACGGGGCGCCCGTTTAGGGGTGATCGTCGGCTCGATCCTCGTCCTCTCGTCGTTCGGCGCTCCGGCTGGCGCGCAGCGCGAGGGAGATGGGCTCTACGGCCGCTGGGATCGCGGACTCACACTCGCTCTGGGCGCGGGCGGCGGCGCAACCTGGCTCGCAGGCAAAGCAGACCCCAACGTCGTCGGAGAAGCACGGTTCCTCGTCGCGGACACGGCTGGCGTCGTGCTCTCGGGACGCTGGGGTCCCGATTCCGGCCAGCACTTGTTCCTGGGCGTGGATCTCCGTCCACTCTTCCCGGCACTCTTCTTTCTCTACAAGCAAACGTGGAACGAGTTTGCAGACCTGTTGCTGCAATCGATCTTCTTCGAGATCGGGCCCGCCTTTCTACTCGACGGCGATCGAAGCGTCGGTCTGGGAGTCGGCTTCGGGTTTGCGCTGCCCCTATACCGACCGTTGACGACCGTGCGGGGTTTGTGGCTTCGCATCGCAAGCCGTTACGTGAACGCCGACCCATCGTATCGCAACACGCAACCTTCGGTGGATCGCACACGGTGGACGCTCTACGCGACCTTCGTCGTTCGGTTGGGCTTCGCCTCGAAGCTCGGCCGTTGGGAGCCGCCCCGGTATCGCCACCGCTAGCTTGGCCCTGCCCACGAAGGCGAGTACAACCGGCGTATGAGGCGTACGAAGATCGTCTGTACACTCGGCCCAGCGAGCAATACGAAGGAGAAGATCCAAGCGCTGATGCAAGCGGGCATGAATTGCGCGCGTCTGAATTTCTCGCACGGCGACCACGAGTCCCATGCGAAGACCGCGCGCCTGGTGCGGGAGACCGCGCGCGAGGCGCGCATTCCGATGGCTATCCTCGCAGACATGCAGGGGCCAAAGATGCGAATCGGCAAGTTCGCAAACGGGCCGATCGAGCTCACACCTGGCGATCGCTTCGCGCTCACCACAAACGAGGTCGAAGGCAACGAGGAGATGGTGTCCGTCACGCACGACTCGCTTGCCGCGGATCTGCAACCCGGCAACATCGTCGCACTGGATGACGGCATGATCCGGCTTCGCGTCGACCGTGTCGAAGGCGAAACCGTCCACACGATCGTAGAAGACGGCGGCGCGCTCTCGAATCACAAGGGCCTCAACCTCCCGGGTGTCTCGATCAAGGGGGCGGCCCTCACGGAAAAGGACCGGGAGGATCTGCCGTTTGCAGTGTCCGAGCTCGGCGCCGACTACATCGCCCTATCGTTCGTGCGGTCAGCAAACGACGTAAGAGAAGCCAAGGCGCTGGCCGGAAACGTGCCCGTGATCGCGAAGATCGAGCGACCAGAGGCCATCGATGTGCTCGCCGAGATCCTCGACGCGGCGGACGGAATCATGATCGCACGTGGCGACCTCGGGGTAGAGCTTGGAGCCGAGAAGGTCCCTCTGGTCCAGAAGCGGATCATTCGAGAGACCAACGCTCGAGGGAAGATCGTCATTACGGCGACCCAGATGCTCGATTCGATGATCCGCAACCCTCGCCCGACCCGCGCCGAGGCCGCCGACGTCGCGAACGCGGTGATGGACGGCACAGACGCGGTCATGCTCAGCGGAGAAACGGCCGCTGGTCACTATCCGACCCAGGC
>JBATLA010000597.1:0-1699 GCA_049669945.1 Polyangiales bacterium
CCTGTCGGTCGTTCGCTCCGGGGGCGCTCGGCCACAAACACAAATCGCCGCGCTAGGTTGTTGGTTCGCGGACGGTTAGGGTCGACTCTTTGAAGTCGTTTGTGTTGGGTTCGTGGACCCAGAGGCGGCGCTCGGCGACTTTGCCGTTCATGACGCTGACGACGATGTACGCACACGGCCACATGAGCTGGCCATTGTTTGCAAAGGTCGCTGCGTCTTCCTCCGAGAAGTAAGCTCCCGCATCGCAATGCGAGTGGTAAATGACCTTCACGGGACGGCCGTCGGCCTGGCCCTGCTCGAAGGTGCGCGCGGCGCGTAGCTCGTTGATCTTGAAGTACATGTTCGAGGTGCGCGGGAACGTCACCGGGTCGAGCTTGTGATACTTGTCGGCTTCGTTTTCCTCGCGTTGGAGGGCATCGAGCACGGCAGGCTCTTCGGCCGGGCCGAAGACGAAACCACAACTCTCGCTCGGATAGCATTCGAGCGCGTGCTGCTCGATCTCGTCCATTACCGCCTTGTCGATCTGTAGATCACCCGCAATCCAGGGCAACGATTCACCACTCATAGTGCTTCTCCCACTTCATCGGCGCGAAGTAGCGGTCGCCGCGGTCACACGCGATGGCGACGATGCAGCCTTCACCGATACGCTTGGCGATTTCGAGCGCTCCAGCAACGTTGGCGCCGGTCGAGTGTCCGACGTGTAGGCCTTCTTGGGCGGCCAAGCGGTCGGACATGTCCCAGCCGGCTTCGGTGCCGACCGGTAGAATCTCATCGGGCAACTTCGGATCGAAGATCTCGGGCACGATCGAGCTCTGCATGTGCTTGAGACCTTCGAGCCCGTGGAGGGCCTCCGCAGGCTCGACGGCAATGCACTCGATCTTACGGGAGTGCTCGCGAAGGCGCCGCGTCGTTCCCATGCAGGTCCCGCTCGTCCCGAGCCCGGCGACGAAATGGGTAATCTCATCGCCCACCTGCTCGAGGATCTCGCTACCCGTGCCAAGGTAGTGCGCCCGCGGGTTCGATGGGTTCGAGTATTGGTCCGGATAGAAATAGCGCTCCGGATCTTCGGCGACGAGCTTTCGAACCTGGACGATCGCGCCATCGGACCCTTCCATCGGATCGCTGTAGATGATCTCCGTTCCGAACGCCTGCGTGATGTCCTTGCGCGCCTTGGAAACGTTGGACGGCATCACCAATTGGACGCGGTAGCCCATCGCCGCGCCAAACAAGCTGTACGCCACCCCGGTGTTGCCGCTGGTCGCATCGATCAGGATCTTGTCGCTCGTGAGCCTGCCGTCTTCGATCGCGTCAAGCATCATCTGCCGGGCAGGGCGGTCCTTCACGGAGCCGCCCGGGTTCGCGTATTCGAGCTTCAAATAGATCTTCACGCCCGGCACGTCCTGCTCGATGGAGCGCAAGCGCACGAGCGGGGTGTTGCCCACCGCCTCGACGATTGATTCCATCTTCCGAAAGCGCATCACTCCTCGGGGCTCAACCGAACATCGCTTGGGAACTCGCGCCGGTCACCGACTCCGAGTGTCAACTTGAGATGCTCCACGGCGCAGAACGCGCCCATCACAGCAGCCGCTGGCTCATTGAGGAACGGCGCCCCTGCGAACCACGCGACCTCGCCTGGTTCCGGCACCCGAACCGCGCGTCCGCGTTCGGTCTCCGTGTAGCCGGCTCGTCGCAAGTAGTC
>JBATLA010000598.1:0-3069 GCA_049669945.1 Polyangiales bacterium
GGTCAGACCTCCTGACCATCGAAACGTCCCTCGTCATCGATGACGAGGAGTTTGTGAAAGTACTCGGCTGATCCTGGCGCCGGCAGATTGGTCGCGCTGGGTAACGCATCAGCACCGATCTTGATCCATAAGACTAGCGCGCAGCGGGTGCGCGGTGATCCGGGTACGCGTTCACTTGCCGCCAATCTCGGTGGGGTCTTTGCGTTCGGCTGGGTCATCGAATCTCGCTTGGACTACCTGAGCTGACCTTGGGAGCTGAATGGAACAGATCCGACCGAGGTTGCCCAGAAAGTCGGAATGTCACGCAACCGCGTCGGCTCTTTGACCGATAAGCGTGCCCCGCGTGTACATCGCGGCTCACATCTCGCGACGGACAACGTTTTGAGGAACGACAGGGGCTTGCACCAAGTCCAACGACCCCGTAGGCCGAGCGCAAGCCGATGACCACTACCCTGTACCAGTTCGCGCTCTGCCCCTTCTGCAACAAGGTTCGTGCTGGACTTCAGCTCAAAGGCATCCCGTTCGAGGAGGTCGAGGTGAGCCCCCGGTCCAAGGTCGAGTTGCCTCCGCTACCCGAAGGTGCGCCGAAGAAGGTCCCAGTCCTCGAGGTCGGAGATACCGTCTTGTGGGACTCGACGCAGATTCTATCGCAGCTCGACGAAGCGTTTCCGGAAACAGTTCCTTTCATCCCAACCGACGAAGCCACGCGTGCGAGTGCCGACGCGATGGAACAATGGGTGGACGAGGAGTTCATCCAGTCTCTCCCGCCGGTGCTCTATGGAACGTGGCGCGAAGCCAACAAGGCCTCGAAGATCATTGCGAAGCACAGTCGCTTTGGCGCTGGCGAGGGTTTGGCCGTCAAGTTTGGCGGTCCGGTGATCATGCATGCGGTCGCAAAACGCATCCTCAAGCGGAATGGACGGACCGACGCACACGCCTGGGTCCGCGAAAACTTGGACTACTTCGAGCGAGAGCTTGGAGAACGAGATTTCGTTTGCGGAGATGCCCTCAGCGTCGCTGACGTTGCGATGCACGGCGCACTCACCTGCATCAGCGCGTTTCCGATCTTCGAAAACGTCCAATCGCGACCTCGGCTCTATGCATGGTTCGAGCGGGTTGAGGCCATGAAGGAGCCGACTGCCGGCGTCGCTCAGGAGAGCCGCGGATGTTGAAAGAGGACTGATGAAGTCGATGACGGATCAACGAACCGTCACGAGCAACGCCAGGTGGCGTTCGGCAACCGATTCGCTGCATCAGTCAATATCGAACACCACGGGGTGCGGGGTCACCCTCGCCTGTTACAAGCACACGCCGATGCACCTTCCGGAGATGCACTCGGCGTTTGCGGTACACGGATTGCCAGGGCCGAGATCGTCGATGCAATCGCCGAAGAGGTTGCAGTGCTTGCTCGCCACGCATTGGTCGTCGCGAACGCACTCCGCGCAAAAGCCCGCGGAACAGATGTTGGACAGGCATTCGGCGTTGGCCGTGCACACAGCGTTGTTGCCGAGATCGTCGATGCAATCGCCCAAGAGGTTGCAGTGCTTGCTCGCCGCGCACTGGTCGTCGCGGCCACATTCACGGCAGACACCCAGTGTGCAGACGTCGCTCGTGCAGGCTTGGCCCGTGGTGCAGCCGCTCCCCTCCTCGAGAGTCCTCGCAAGGCACACGCCCCAGTTGCAGATCCCGGACGGGCAATCTCCATTCGCAAGGCATGAAGACGGTGTGCATTCGCCGTGAACACTGCAGTAGTCGGAGTCGCAGTCGATATCCAAAAGGCAACTCGTGCCGTTCGGGAAGTCGCCCTTGCAGTCGAGCGAGTTGGCGACGGACTCGCCCACATCCTCGTCGCACGTCCCGTCGGTCGCCAGATCGGGGCAGCACTGGCAGTTCCGTCCCTGGGCAGACACGTAGCCCAATTCGGGCGCGTCCGCGACCGCCCCCGCGTAGATGAGCGCTACGACATCGCACGTGGCGCGGCACGGACCCACTCCATAGGTGGCCGCGCAGGTGTCGAGCAGCCGGGATCGAAACTCGAGGTCGCACTGGGCGCGAGTCGAGCCACAGACCGCATAGCAGTAGTCGTGGAGTTCACATGCGCTCACGAAGTCGCCCGCGTTGCCAAACGGCACGGTGCACAGGCCCTCGCTCACGCGCTTCACCGGGTTGTCCGCAATGGCCTGGCGCGCCTCTGCGTCGGTCGGGATGTCATACCCCGCGTTTTCGAGCGCAGCGACGAACTGTTGCGCACTGCACCCGTCGGGCTTGTCTTTCCTCGGCGACTCTCCGTCGGGGCCACGCGCGTCAAAACAGTCCCCCCTCTCGTCATCCGGGGCGACTTCGCCGACGCAAGGCGCGCATCCGATGTCCGTACACTCTGGCATCCCCGGAGGGCACTCGTTGTCCTCCACGCAGAGCCTCTCGCGGCACGTCCCGTCTACGCACGACTGCATGTCACCCGCGCAGTTCGCGGTGGAAAGGCACTCCACGCACCTCCCCTCCGCAAGGTCGCAGAGAAGTCCGTCGGTTTCGCACAATGAGTCAGGGCTGCACGTGGGCGCGAGCCCGCCACCCACGCCACCGGTGCCGTTCGTGCCCGCAGTGCCGCCATCGTCGCTGCAGCCGCCAGGCAGAGCCACGACGAGCACCAATATCCAGAGCCATCCACCCTGCACCCGCATCGATTCCCTTTCTGGGCAAACGACGGTCTTCCTCGCCAAGCACCCGAACGGATCACCTTACATGTTTTGCGAGTTGGGCGGAACGAAAAGGTAGTCAGTCGTTCGGTCGCAGTGCGTCCGTGCCCGCGTTGGGGGCAAGTCTGGTTTTCGCGCTTGGGCGGATGCTTGGCTTGCGTCGTGAGCTAGTCCGACACGTGGATGACGGTGAAGAGGAGGGAGGCTTGACTGAATCCGGCCCTTGACAGAAAGAGGGCGGACCCGAATGGGGACCGCCCTCCGACCATGGTTGCGGGGGCCCGTTACGCGCAGCGTTGTCCGGTGGAGTTTGGGGTGCCGATGGAGGTTGTGATTGCGGCGTAGGTGCGTGGGACTAGAGGGCGCTCTGCCC
>JBATLA010000599.1:0-2841 GCA_049669945.1 Polyangiales bacterium
GAAGGCCAGTGATGGTGCGTGTCGATGAACCCCGGCGCCACCACGTGGTCGGTCGCGTCGATGACCTTCGTCGTGTTCTCGAGCGCCTCCCGCGTGATGGCAACGATACGCCCGCCGCGGATTCCAACGTTGCAGACCTCGTCGAGCAAGGTCTCCGGATCCATTACCCGCCCGTTGCGAATGACGACGTCGTAGTGACTGCTCGTGACCATATCTTCCTGCTTTCTTCGGTTTTGGACTGACGGATAGTGCCACTAGCGCCCATCGTTCGCATCCCACGGCACTGACGGCGATTGCAGTCGCTCGAGCTCGTATCGCGATGGATGCCCGGTTCGTTTCTGGAGAAGGCTGCCCTTGCGCCCTAGCTCGCGAGTAGAGCAATCGCGAGATCATGGCTAGGGAAAAACGTCATCGACGTCGGCCAGGACGCGTGCAGAACTTCGAGTCGCCCGACCAGCGACGCATTAGTGCAGCCATTCGCACACGTCGGCGTTTCGTTGAAGACGCTCTTTCGATCCTCGCTGAAGGACGAGGGCCGTCGCGGGATAGTATGCAACCGAGGCACGTGATATCTTTCGGGGCCGATGAAACGCCTGGGTCGAACCATCGCCGCCACTGCGGCCATTTTGATTCTTGCGGGGCTCCTCCTCTTCGGCTTATTCGGCGCCTTCAGCACCAGTGAAGATTTGGACCGTCGTGCTGAGGAGCTCGACGCCGGCGTTGCAGAGGCGGACATCGTTGCGGCGGATGCCGCGACGCCGGACGGTGGCGAAACCGAGGCGCTCAGCGGAACCCGCTCTCTTCCGGTCGGGGGCAAAGCGACGGTCATACTCGAGCACTTCGCGCTCGACGATCATAGAGGCCGAGACGTCCTCCGTGTTCGCCGTCTCGAGAGCGTCCTCGACCTCGACGCGATCAAACGTGGCGTCTATCGCGTTACCGAAGGGACAATCGAAGGCGCCCACGTGACGCTCTACCGCGACGAAACGGGTCGCCTCTCTCTCTCGAATGCGCTCGAGGAGTCTCCACCCCCTGTACGCCGCGGGCTCGCGATGCCCCCCGCGCCTTCCGGAACGATCGGCGAACAGGCTGACGCGAGCGGCGACAAGGAGCCCTGGCTCCTGGAAATCGGCCCGCTTCACGCGCGAAACGTCACGCTGACGCTCGGCTTCACCGAGAAGCCCGTCGTGTTCCATGTCGATCGCGCGCGGATCATGGTGCGGCGCCGGGCCAGCGATACGGGTCCGGTCATCTATCTGTCGCGCGTGGAAGGCCGGATGGTGAAGCCCGACCCGCTCCCAAAGCCCGTCCTGATCGCCCATGCCGAAGGCGTCGTCCGCCCGTCCGGCCATCCGTTGGTAACACTCACCGCGCGAACCTGCATGGGCGGCGATGAGCTTCGGGTCAAAGCCGTCGTGCCGGCACGAAAGAAAGGCGTCGACCTCACGGTCGACTCCGCAGGCTTTGTCGCTGCGTTGGGGCAGATGGGGCTCAAGATCGCCAGTCGCCAGAAGGGCGACAAGCTTCGATACCAATCGGGCGCCGTTCGACTCGACCATGGGGCAAAGTGTTCGGCCAAGAACATCGCCGATCCCAAGCCAGAACCGGCCCAGCCCTGGACCGGGCAAACACCGAATGAAGGCCACGCCGCGCCGCGAGTAGGCGCACTTCAGGGCTCTCAGGCCCCGAAACCATCCAACTGAAAGATCGCACGACGATTACAGGTCACCTCGCAACCACTCTCGTCACCAAACGTGAAGTGCCTGCCATACCTTGGTCGCGTCTTTGATGGTCTTGAAGTGTTGGGGTGCAAGCCGGTACGCTCGCGTTCCGGTGCAAGGAGTCCCACGATGAGGAACGAAGAGATCAAAGCGGAGCTGGAGGCGTTGCGTGCCGAGGTCTTGGCGCTTGCTGAGACCCGCAAACAAACCCCCGAACCAACCAAGCTCGAAGGCGCGACGGAGGAAGTCGCGCATCCAGACAAAGCCGACACTTCGGGCGTTCACGAAGCGTTCGCGCCGCGGGTCAAAGAGCTGGTCGAGCTCCTCGAGACAGAGCTCCGAGAGACGCCTGTCGTCAGTGGGCTCGTGATTTTCTCGGTCGGCCTTCTGGTTGGCAGGTTCCTACGGTGAGGAGGGCGTCATGAACGAAACGATGTTGAAACTCCGCATCTGGGTCCATGCGGAAACGACGCTGCTGAAGATCAACGCCCGACGGACGGGTCAACAGGTGACCTTGCTGGCCGTTGCGCTCGGGCTCTTCGTCGTCACGGTCGGCATGATCAACGTCGGCCTCTTCGAGCTGCTGGCGGAGACGTACGGCAGGGTTCGAGGCGCATTTTATCTTGCCGGTGGGAATGCGGTTCTGGCGGCCATCGTGTTGCTCCGAGCGCTGCTGAAGAAGCCCGGGCTCGAGGAGGAGATGGTGGCGGATATTCGCGACCTCGTGCTGACGGAGCTCCAGACCGACGCCGACGAAATCAAGGCGGACTACCAGCGCGTCGCGAACCATGTGCGACAGATCGAGCAGAAGGTTTCCGCGCTGACCGGGCCGAGCTCATCGCTTGCCCAGATCTCCGCGCTCGCCCCTCTCGTCGAGGTTGCGATCCAGACGCTCAAATCCAGGCACGAGGAATGATGCGCGCGGCACATCGCAAGTGATCGTCCCTGGCAAGCGACGGAAGGCAGTATCGAGGCTTCGTTTTGAGCCCTCACCCCCTGACCGTGATCGGCAACGCGCCCAATCCCGCAGGTCAGGCGATTGTCGACGAGCTCTTCGAAAACGGCATCGCGCCGGGCCATACGTAATTGTTTCCTCGTGGGCGCCCGTACGGTCACAATG